>JACPFR010000054.1 GCA_016182905.1 Elusimicrobiota bacterium | reverse complement strand
GGCGACCCGGCGTCCGCGGCGCGCGCGGCGCACGCGCTGAAGGGAGCCTGCGCCGCCATCGGCGCGCGCGGCCTGCGCGAGCTGGCGCGGCGCATCGAGGAGTCCGCCGAGGACGGCGGCGCGTCGCTCGAGTCCTTGATCGCGCAGGCGGAGTCCGAGCTCGCCCGGGTAAAAGGTAGAATCCCGGCGTGACATTCACGATCGAGGCGAAGGACGGCTTGGCCCGCGCGGGCTGGCTGGACACCCCGCACGGGCGGGTCGAGACGCCGGTGTTCATGCCCGTCGGCACGCAGGCGAGCGTCAAGGCCCTCGACTCCGACGACATGCGCCGGCTCGGTGCGAGCGCGATCCTCGCCAACTCCTATCACCTCTACCTGCGTCCCGGCGTCGAGACGGTGCGCGCCGCGGGCGGGCTGCACGAGTTCATGGACTACGACGGGTTCATCCTCACCGGCTCCGGCGGCTTCCAGGTCCTGAGCCTCTCCGACCTGCGCGAGATCGACGACGAGGGGGTCACCTTCCGCTCCCATCTCGACGGCTCCAAGCACCGGCTTACTCCGGAATCCGTCATAGCGGTGCAGGCGGGCTTGGGCTCCGACGCCTGGACCACGCTCGACGAGTGCCCCCCGTACCCGTGCTCGGAGGCCGAGGCCTCTAAAGCATTGGAGCGAACGCTCCGATGGCACGACCGCTCGGTGCCCGCCGTCGCCGCCGCGCGCGCGGCCGGCTCCAAGTGCCTGTTCTTCCCCCTCTTCCAGGGCGGCCTCCACCCGTCGCTGCGCAAGCGCTCCGCCGAGCACCACAACGCGTCGCCCGCCGACGGCATCTCGATCGGGGGCTTCATGGTCGGCGAGGACAAGGAGACGACCTGGCGCATGCTGACGGAGACGACGGCGCTGCTGCGCGAGGAGCGGCCTCGCTACCTGATGGGCGTGGGCACGCCGCTGGACCTGTGGGACTCCATCGCCTGCGGCATCGACATGATGGACTGCGTCTATCCCACGCGCGTCGCGCGCACGGGCCACGTGATGGCCAGCGGCGGGAAGTTCAACGTGACCAACTCCCGCTTCCGCCGCGACTTCACGCCGCTCGACCCGGAATGCTCCTGCTTCGTCTGCGCGCGCTACACGAAGGCCTACCTCGGCCACCTGCTGCGCTGCAAGGAGCTCGCCGCCTACCGCCTGCTCTCCTACCACAACCTCCACTTCATGGAGCAGACCACGATCGCGATCCGCAAGGCGATCCGGGAGGGCCGCTTCGAGTCCGCGCGCGCCGCGTTCCGGGAGCGCTACGCGGAAAAGAAGTGAAGCCGGCCGTCCGCGTCGACGCGGCGGCCGCCGGCGGCTTCGCATCGCTCGCCGCCTTCGCCCTTCGTGATTCCCTGACCTCCGGCCTCGTCGCGACCGGGCGCTTCAACGACGTCGCCGCGCAGTTCGCGGCGTGGCGGCAGTGGGGCTTCGGCGAGATCGCGGCGGGGCGCTTCCCGCTGTGGAACCCGTACGCCTTCGGCGGGCATCCCTTCCACGGCGCGTTCGAGCCGGGACTCCTCTATCCGCCGAACTGGCTGCACCTGGCGCTGTCGACCGAGGCCGCGCTCGAGGCGGTCCTGCTCCTCCACGTCTGGCTGGCGGGGGCGCTGACCTACGCCTGGGCGCGGCGCCGCGGCGCGACCCCGGCGGGCGCGTTCGCCGCCGGCGCGGCGTTCATGTTCTGCGGGCCTCTGTTCCTGCGCCTGTACGCCGGCCACCTCCCCTATCTGTGCTCCGCGGCCTGGCTGCCGGGGCTGCTGCTCTGCGTCGACGAGCTGCGCCGCGCCCCGTCCGCGCGCTGGACCGCCGCCGGGGCCCTCGTCGCCGCGATGATCGTCCTCGCCGGAAATCCCCAGGCCGCCTGGCTGAGCGCGCTGAGCGCCGGGCTCTGGGCGGCGGCGGGGCTGCCGCCGCGCAAACGGCGGGCCGCCTACGCGCTGTCCCTGACCGGCGTCGCGGCGGGCGGCGCGGCGCTGTCGGCCGCGCAATGGCTCCCCGGCCTCGACGCGGCCGTCGGATCCACGCGCTGGGGCGGCCTGGCTCCGGAGCAGGCCGCGAGCTTCTCGCTCAAGCTCGGCGACCTGGTCTCGCTCGCGGCGCCGTCGGCCTTGTCCGGCGGCCTTCGCGACGCCGGCTCCGGCTTCTACTGGGAGTCCTGCCTTCATCTCGGCGCCGCCGCGCTGGCCTTGGCGCTGTGGGCGGGCTTCCGGCGCGAGGGGCGCGCCGCGCTCGCCGCCGCCGGGGTCCTGCTCCTTCTCGCGTTCGGGCCCGAGGCGCCGCTCCTCGGCCGCGTCTACTCGGCGCTCCCGTTCTCCGGCCTGTTCCGCGCCTCCGTCCGGCTGGCCCTTCCGGCCTGCGCGTTCCTCAGCCTCCTCTGCGCGCTGGGCCACGACGAGGCCGTCAAGCGCCTCGGGCGCTGGAAGTCCGCGCTGATGCCGCTGGTCGTCCTCGAGAGCCTTTTTTTCGCGTCGCTCAACGTCGCCGCGGAGCCGGTGCGCCGCGAGTTCCCTCTCGAATGGAAGGCCGCGATCGCGGAGCTCCGCGCCGGCGAGCGCGCGATCTTCGACATGCGCACGGACCCCGACGCGGGGCTCGTCGCGGGCGTCCCCGAGGTCTGGGGCTACGGCCAACTCGTGCCGCGCCGCTGGGCGGAGCTCCTCTTCGCGTCCCAGGGGCGCGCGCCGGACGAGGCCGGCGCGAACCTGGTCATCCGCAAGGAGCATCGCCTCCTGCGCCTGCTCCGCGCGCGCTTCGTTCTCCGGCGCGGCGCGCCCCCGGTCAGGCGCTTGGCCGAGCCCCTTCCCCGGCTCCTGCTCGTCCGCTCGTGGACGCTCTCCCGCGGCCGGGACGAGACCTTGGCCGCGCTGCTCGACCCGTCCTTCGACCCGGAGAAGACCGTCGTGCTCGAGCGGGCGCCGTCCCCCGAGCCGGACCCCGCGGGGCGAGGCGGCTTCGCCCGCGTCGTCGACGAGGACCCGGGCGCGCTCGCGATCGAGGCCGAGCTCTTCTCCCCCGCCGTGCTCGTGCTCGCCGACGGTTGGGCCGACGGCTGGCGCGCCGACGCCCTCGAGGGCTCCTCCCAGACGCGCTACGAGGTGATGCCGGCCGATCACGCCCTGCGCGCGATCCCGCTCGCGGCGGGCAAGCACCGGCTGCTGCTGCGCTACGCCCCGGAGTCGTGGGTCACGGGCGCGGCGACGAGCCTCGCGGCATGGGCGTGTCTCGTCGCCTGGGCGGCGTTCCTGTGACGCGCGCCGAGTCGCGCGGCGACGCCGGGATCGCCGCGGGCGTCTTCGCGGCCCTGACCGCGCTGTTCTGGCTGGGGCGCTCCCGCTCCTTCGGCATGGGCGACAGTCCCCAGCACGTCCTGTCGGCCCTGCTCTGGGCGGTCCCGCACCCTCCCGGCTACCCGCTGCAGACGGCGCTGGGCTGGCTGTGGTCGCGGCTCCCCTGGAGCGACCCCGGCGCGGCGGTCAACGGCCTCTCCGGGGTCTTTTCCGCGGCCGCGGCCGCGGCGCTGTACCTCCTGCTCCGCCGCGGCGGAGCGCGGAAGGCGGCGGCCCTGACGGGCGCCGCCTTGATGGCCCTCTCTCCCCTGTTCTGGTATTATGCCCTCGTCGCCGAGGTGCGCGCGCTCAACGACCTCCTGGCGCTCTCCGCGGCCTTCTTCGCCTTCTCCTGGTCGCGCGACGGCAAGCCGTCCTCCCTTCTCGCCTTCTCCCTGCTCTTCGGGCTGGGCCTCTCCCATCACCCGACGTTCGTGTTCCTCGTCCCGGCGTACGCGGCGTGGCTGTCGTCCCGCCGCCCGTCCGCGCGGCTCGCCGCCGGTGCGCTCGCGCTCGCGGCGCTCGGCCTGGCCGGGCCGTACCTGCTGCTCGGCCTGCGCCTGAGCCTCGGCGCGCCGGCCTATAACCTGTTCGAGGTGCGCGGCTGGTCCGACCTGTGGCCGCTGTTCACCCGCGCGCGCTTGGGCGGGCCGCTGCGCATGGCGGGAGGCGCCCCGCTGCTCGGCTCGGTCCGCTTCGACCTCGGGTCTTTCGGGACGCACGCCGGCTGGCTGCTCTCCTCCCTGTGGACGCACGGCGGCCCGGTCGCCCTCGCCCTCTCGGCCGCGGGCGCGGCCGCGCTCTGGAGGGAGTCCCGGCGCGGCCTCGCGGCCTGGGCGCTGTGGTTCGCGGCGGCGGCGGGCGTCTTCCTCGTCTTCAGCAGCCAGCAGATGCCGGCCGTCGATCCGGAGTACGCGCGCGCGGTGGCGGCGCGCTTCCATCTGCTCCCGCTGATCGCCGTGTTCGCGCTCGCCGGCTTCGGCGCGGAGGCCCTGGCGCGGCGCGTGCGTCCCGCTCTGCTCTACGCCCTGCTCGCGGCCGTCGTCGCCGCGCCCGTCCTCCTCCGGCCGCTGTCCCTGTCCCGGCAGGACCCTCTGCTCGACCATGTCCGCGCTCTGGTGCGGGACTCGACCCCCGGGGACTTCGTCGTCCTCGGCGGCGACGACACGATCTTCGCGGCGCTCGAGCTCGAGCTCGTCCGCGGCGAGGGCACGGGCCGCGTCTTCCTCTGCCCGACGATGTTCGCGTTCCCTCCCTACCTTCGCCGGCTCCGGACGGCCTATCCCGGCGTCGTCGTCCCGGACGGGCCCCTGGGCCCGGGCACGGATTGGACGTCATGGAAGAAGCGGAACCCCGGACGCGCCGTGCTCGTCGAGCCTTCCCTGCGGGACGCCGTGCTGGCCGACTTCCCGAAGAGCGTCCCTCAGGGCTCCCTCATCCGCGTCGAATCGTCCCCGGTCAAGAGCGATCCGGCCGCCGACGCCCGCCGCTTCCTCGACGCGCCGGAGACCGCCTCCTTCACCCGCCGCCGCAGCCGCGAGTGGACGCAGGAGGTCTATCTCCTCCAGTCGCGGCGGCGCATGGCCGAGTGGCTGGCGTCCCGGCTGGACCCGCGCAAGGACGCCGGCCTGACCCGGCGCCTGTCCTTATTAATGGAAGAGCTGTGAAGACCTCGAAGCCCGCCCTCGCCGCCGCGGTCCTGTGCGCCGCCGCCGCCGCCTGGCTGTTCCACCCGGTCCTGGTCCACCGCTTCGTCAACCTCGAGGATTACTGGCTGATCGCGGACAACCCGCATCTGCGCGCGCTGAGCTGGGCGGAGCTGCGCTGGATGTTCACGAGCCTCGACTACGGCACCTACCAGCCGCTGGGCTGGCTGGCCTACTCGGTCCTCCACGCCTGGCAGGGCCTGAACCCGTCGGCCTACCATCTGGGAAGCTGGCTGGCCCACGCCGCCTGCGCGGCCCTCCTGTTCTTCAC
The DNA here is from genome assembly GCA_016182905.1 of Elusimicrobiota bacterium. Taxonomy (NCBI): domain Bacteria; kingdom Pseudomonadati; phylum Elusimicrobiota; species Elusimicrobiota bacterium. Next base: position 16,074 of record JACPFR010000054.1, on the reverse strand, counting down.
GACCCTGCGCATCCTGCGCGCGGGCTTCCCCGTCGAGAAGGACGGCGGCCGCGCCGCGGTCCTCGCCGCCGCCGCCGCGACCGTGCTCTGGGCCTGGCACCCGGCGCGGGTGGAGCCCGTGGCCTGGGCCACGGGCCTTCCCGACCTCCTCGCGACCGTGTTCTTCCTCGCGGCGGTGCTCGCCTACCTCCGGCCGAGCGCTTCCCTGTGCTTCGGCCTCTTCGTCGTCTCGAGCCTGTTCCGCTGGAAGGGCGTGAGCCTCCCGGTCGTGCTCGTCGCCCTGGACTGGTTCGTGCTGCGCCGCCCGCTCGACCGGCGCGCGCGGCTCGAGAAGGTCCCGTTCCTGCTCGCCGCCGCCGCGTTCGGCGCCGTCAACGCCCGCAGCAAGCTGCTCCTCGCCCCCGGCCACGCCTTCGACGCGGGCCTGCACTCCCTCGCCGGCCCGGTCGTCTATCTCCTCAAGCTGCTCTCCCCGTTCCATCTCACCGTCGACTACTGGGTCCCGCGCTCGCCGGCGCTCGCCGCCGCCTTCGTCCTGCTGACGGCCGGGGCCTGGGCCTGGCGGCGCGGCCGCCCCGCGCTGTTCGGCGCGTGGCTGTGCTTCGCGGCGGCGCTGCTGCCGAGCCTCGTCATGTCCTTCCGCGGCGCGGTCGTCGCGCACGACCGCTCGACCTACCTGCCCGCGATGAGCCTTCACGCCGCCCTCGCGGCGGGACTGCTCCTGCTCCTCCGGTCCGGACCGCGGGCGCGCGCCGCCGCGCTCGCCGCCTCGGCCGCCCTCGCCGGCGGCCTCGCCTTCCTGTCCCGGGCCCAGATCCCGGTCTGGCGCGACTCCGAGAGCCTGTGGCGGCACGTGCTCGTCGAGCCGGCGCCTCCGGACTACGCGCGCCTGAGCCTCGCGCACGCCCTCCTCGAGCAGGGCCGCCGCGACGAGGCCGCGGCCGAGCTGCGCGAGCAGCTGCGTCTGTTCCCGGGCGACCGGCGCGTCGAGGGGCTGGCCCGCGAGCTCTCCCGCCGTTGACGGCCGCGTCTCAATCTCTTGACCATCGCGTCGCGCTTCCGTATAATCCCTCTCCGGTAAAACATGGCGTCCAACGGCACTGGACGCCGAGATATCCGCGGAGGACTTGAATGGACTTCATCCAAAGCATGAGATTCCCGTTCGTCATCGTGATGGGGATTTCGCTGATCGCGCTCGCCGTCGCCTTCTGGCTCATCAACTGGGTCATGGCGAAAGACACCGGGACCGACGAGATGCGCAAGATCTCCGACGCCATCAAGGCCGGCGCCGAAGCCTACCTCCGCCGCCAGAACTACACGATCATCACGCTCTCCGGCGTCCTTGCCGTCGTGATCTTCGTCCTCTACGCGTACGTGCGCAAGCACAACGAGCACGATCCGGCGCTCCCGATGGCCCTCGCGCTCTGCACCACGGCGTCGTTCGTCGCCGGCGCGGCGTGCTCCCTGGTCGCGGGCTACATCGGCATGTGGGTCTCGATCCGCACCAACATTCGGACGGCTGCCGCCGCCCGAACATCGCTTAATGACGCGCTGCGCATCGCGCTGCGCGGCGGCGCGGTGGCCGGGCTGTTCGTCTGCGCGATGTCTCTGATCGGCGTCGGCGGCCTGTTCATCATCCTCAAGCTCCTCGGCTTCCCGTTCGAGAAGATCCCGTTCATGATCGTCGGCTACGGCTTCGGAGCCTCCTTCGTCGCGCTGTTCTCCCAGCTCGGCGGCGGCATCTACACGAAGGCCGCCGACGTCGGCGCCGACCTCGTCGGAAAGGTCGAGGCCGGCATCCCCGAGGACGACCCCCGCAACCCCGCCGTCATCGCCGACCTCGTCGGCGACAACGTCGGCGACTGCGCCGGCCGCGGCGCCGACCTGTTCGAGTCCACCGCCGCCGAGAACATCGGCGCGATGATCCTCGGCGTCGGCCTGATCCCGTACTTCGGCTGGAAGGGCGTCGTGTTCCCCCTCGTCGCCCGCGCCCTCGGGCTCCTCGCGTCGATCTTCGGCGTGCTCATCGTGCAGTGCGAGGAGCACGAGGACCCGATGGACGCGCTGAACATCGGCTACTACCTGACGAGCTTCCTCTCCGCTCTCGGGTTCGCGGCGGCCGCCTGGTGGATGCTGCGCTCCGAGGCGGCCCCGAACGCGTGGATCTACTACACGACCTGCGGCTTCATCGGCATCCTGACCGCGCAGGCCTTCGTCTACATCACGCAGTACTACACCGAGTACAAGTACCGCCCCGTGCTCGAGATCTCGGACGCCTCCAAGACCGGACCGGCCACGAACGTCATCGCGGGCATCGCGGTCGGCCTCGAGTGCACGGCCGTGCCGATCATCGTGATCTCGGTCGCGATCCTCTCCTCCTACAAGCTCGGCGTGATGGCGCTGGGGCCCTCGGCCGGCCTCGCCGGCGGCCTGTTCGGCACCGCGGTCGCCACGATGGGCATGCTCGGGACGGCGGCGTACATCCTCGCGATGGACACCTTCGGCCCGATCACGGACAACGCCGGCGGCATCGTCGAGATGAGCCACCAGCCCGAGGAGATCCGCAAGAAGACGGACCGCCTCGACGCGGTCGGCAACACGACGAAGGCGCTCACGAAGGGCTACGCGATCGGCTCGGCGGCGCTCGCGGCGTTCCTGCTCTTCTCTGCATATCTCGATGAAATATTTAATTACACCGGCGTGCGCATCGGCGTGGACCTGTCCAAGCCCGAGGTGTTCGTCGGCGCGATGCTCGGCGCGATGCTCGTGTTCCTCTTCTCCGCGATGGCGATCCGCGCGGTCGGCACCTGCGCGCAGACCGTCATCACCGAGGTCCGCCGCCAGTTCAAGGAGCGCCCGGGCATCATGAAGGGCACCGAGGAGCCGGACTACGGGCAGTGCGTGGACATCGTCACGCTCGGCGCGCTGAAGGCGATGGTCGCCCCCGGCATCCTCGCCGTCGGCGCTCCGATCGCCGTCGGCCTGCTGATGCGCGCCTTCATCACCGACGCGGACAAGACCATCGCGGCCGAGGCCGTGGCGGCTCTGCTGATGGTCGGCACGATCGCGGGCATCCTCATGGCGCTCTTCTTCAACAACGCCGGCGGCGCCTGGGACAACGCCAAGAAATATATCGAAATGGGCACGCACGGAGGCAAGAAGTCCGACGCCCACAAGGCCGCCGTCGTCGGCGACACCGTGGGCGACCCCTTCAAGGACACCGCGGGCCCGTCTCTGCACGTTCTTATTAAATTGCTGGCCACGATCACCCTCGTCCTCGCGCCCCTGTTCATCTGATAGGGCGCCGAGCCGCGCACACCGCCCGGTCCGAAAGGACCGGGCGGTTTTTTTCTGGTCAGGGCGCCGCGAACTCGCACCGGTGCGAGCCGATCCTCTCCTCCGATGAAGCCGACCCCCGATCTGCATGCAGGGCAAAAAACTGTTGTTGACAACAGTTTTCGGGTCATTCTCGGTGGATCATGGGGATAACTTATATTTCGGAACGTCCCCCCGGGCCCATCGTCCCTCGCCTCTGGGCCTTTAGCCGCTGTCCGGCCGGGGGCGCCTCCCCTACACTGAGGGCATGATCCGACACGTCCTGTCCGCCGCGCTGCTGGCCTCCAACGCCGGCGCGCAGGCCCTTCCCGCCTTCGAGCTCACCGCCAACCCGCCCCGCCCGGCCGCCGTCGCGGCCCCCGAGCCCAAGCTGGTCGTGACGCGCCCCGTTCCCGTCTTCGACCGCTCCAAGCTCCCGTCCAAGGCGCTCAAGCTCGCCGCCGAGCAGCGGGCCGCGCTCCTGAAGGACGTCGACGACGCGCGCGTGGTGCGCTTCGTGATCCCCAAGACCAAGGAGTATGTCGCTCGCATCGTCGAGCGCCTCCTGGCCGGCTCCGGCCTCAAGGCGCAGGCCCCGGAGGTGCGGGTGAACGATTCCTCCTGGGGCTCGCCCTCGGCCTCGCTGTCCGCCGGGGTCCTGTTCATCGACCCGGAGCTGATCGCCGTCATGTCGAGCGAGGACGAGGTCGCCGCGGTGATCGCCCACGAGCTCATCCATCATCTCCGCGCCCATCACGAGCAGCTCGCCGAGACGCTGCGGCGCCATCCGCGCGGCGGCGGAGGCGACCTGTTCACCCCCTCTCGCCCCTCGAAGGCCGAGCTCGATGCCCGCTGGGGCCACGAGTGCGAGGCCGACGCCTTGAGCCTGCGCCTGCTCGCCAACGCCGGCTATGACCCGGCGGCCGCCGCCGACGCCCTGATCGCCGTGAAGCGCGAGATCGACGGCGAGCCCCGCCATGAGTTCTCCCGCGGACGGTCCGACGGATCGCACCCGCCCCTCGAGGTCCGGGTGGACTACCTGAAGCGGGTGATGGCCGCGGAGCGCATGACCGCCTCCCCGCGCTCCTCCGCGGGCTTGCCCGAGGTCTACGCGGAGCTGGCGGGCCGCCGGCGGAGCCCGAAGCCGGAGGACGCTCCCGCCTCCGAGCTGTACCGGCACTACCGGCGCCCGAAGTCCTTCGCGCCATAGCGGCTGGCCGCGCCGTTGCGGCATACCTCTTGACAGGATGATCATCGTCTGCTACTATTTTACTAGTGGATAATAATTATTAAACAGGAGGGAACATATGAACACTCATACCGTCGTCAAGCCGTCCGTCGTCGCCGGGATCGGTCTGAAGGACGCGTCGAGGACCGCGGTCCTCGCTCTCCTCGACCTGACCCTCGCCGACGAGTACCTGCTCTACACCAAGACCCGCAACTTCCACTGGAACGTCACCGGGTTCCATTTCGCCGCGATGCATAAGTTCTTCGAGGAGCAGTACGGGCAGCTCGACGGCTTCGTCGACGAGGTCGCGGAGCGCTCGCGCGCGCTCGGGGGCCGCTCGCTCGGGTCCATGCGGGAGTTCCTGAGCAAGACCAGGCTCTCGGAGTCCCTGGGCGACGCCAAGAAGAAGGAGGAGACGATGATCGCGGAGCTCCTCGCCGACCACGAGTCTCTGACGCGCTCCCTGCGCAAGGACGTCGACGAGTGCGCCCGGCTCGGGGACCAGGGCACGGCCGATTTCCTGACCGGGCTGATGGAATCCCACGAGAAGATGGCGTGGATGCTGCGCAGCTTCCTGAGCTGATCCCATGAAGAACCGCGACGAAGTCCGCGAGCTGTTCAAGGCCAAGAAGGTCCCCCTCACCCATCAGCGTCTTGCCGTCTACGAGGAGCTGTCGGGGCGCAAGGACCATCCCAGCGCCGAGGCCCTGTACGAGTCCTTGAAGAAGGACTACCCCAGCCTCTCGCTGGCGACCGTCTATAAGACGCTGCAGACCTTGCACGAGATGGGCATGGTCGCCCGGGTGGACTCGCCGGCGGCGCAGGCGCGCTACGACGCGATCGTGGAGACGCATCATCACGCCGTGTGCACCGCCTGCGGGACGATCTCGGACCTGTTCGACCCGCGCCTCGACAAGCTCCCCGCTCCGAAGGTGGAGGGCTTCGTCCCCTCGGGGCATTCCGTTCATTTTCACGGCCTTTGCGCGAGATGCGCCAAGGCTTCCGCTCAAAAGCCGCGCTAATCAAGGAGACATCATCATGGCCGATACCCTCGTGCAGAAGGACGCGCCGGACTTCAAGGCTCAGGCGCTCGTCGGAAAAGGCTTCAAGGAGATCCAGCTCGCCGACTACAAGGGCAAGTGGGTCGCGCTGTTCTTCTACCCGCTCGATTTCACCTTCGTCTGCCCGACGGAGATCACCGCGTTCTCCGATCACGCCGCCGAGTTCTCCAAGCTCGGCTGCGACATCCTGGGCTGCTCGGTGGACAGCCAGTTCTCCCACCTCGCGTGGACGAACCTGTCCCGCAAGGAAGGCGGCCTGGGCGAGATCAAGTACCCCCTGCTCGCCGACATCAAGAAGGAGATCGCGCGCGCCTACGGCGTGCTCGTCAACGACTCCGTCGCCCTGCGCGGGCTGTTCCTGATCAACCCGAAGGGCAAGGTCGTCTACTCCGTCGTCCATGACCTCGCGGTCGGGCGCTCCGTCGAGGAGACCCTCCGCGTGCTCAGGGCCTTCCAGCAGGTCGAGAAGACCGGCGAGGTCTGCCCCGCGAACTGGACGGAGGGCAAGAAGACGATGAAGGCCGATCCGGTCAAGTCGAAGGAGTACTTCGCCGCCGCCTAGCCGGCCCGCCGCGAGCGCCGGACCGCCGGCCCCGGGATCCGATCCCGGGGCCGGCTTTCTGTATCCCACGGCCGGGTTAAATTGCTAGGATTTCGCGCCCATATAAGGAGAACTCATGCAGCCCGCCCCGAACCCCCTCATCAACCTGGCGCCGATCGTCGCGATCTTCATCATCTTCTACTTCCTGCTCATCCGGCCTCAGCAGAAGCAGCAGAAGGAGCACGAGACGATGCTCAAGAACCTGAAGTCCGGCGACAAGGTCCTGACCAACGGCGGCCTGTACGGCACGATCACCGGCTTCAAGGGCGACGACCTCGAGGTGCAGTTCTCCCAGACGGTCAAGCTCACCGTGGCGCGGTCGGCCGTGCAGCGGGTGGTCTCGGACGTCAAGACCGGCGTCGTTATTTCATAGCGCACTAAAGGAACGATATGACCAAACCTCAAATCAAGTGGCTGGGCCTCATCGCCCTGATCGTCGGCTCCTTTTTCCTCCTCTTCCCGTCGATCAACTGGTACCAGCTCGACGCCGCCGAGCGCACGAAGCTCGAGGCCCTGCGCGAGCGCCCGAAATGGCTCGTGAACCTGGGACTCGACCTCAAGGGCGGCACGCACATGGTCATGGAGCTCGACATCGACAAGCTCGATCCCAAGATCCCCCTGGCCGAGGCGATGCAGCAGGCCATCGAGATCATCCGCAACCGCATCGACCAGTTCGGCGTCGCCGAGCCGCTGATCGCCCGCCAGGGCGCGCGCTGGATCGTCGTCCAGCTCCCCGGCATCTCGAACTCGGCCCAGGCCAAGGAGCTCGTCGGCAAGACCGCCCTGCTCCAGTTCCGCATGGTCGACGACTCGGAGAAGGCCCGGTCCGCGATGAACAAGATCCTCGAGCTCGGCCAGCCGTTCGACGGCGTCAAGGCCTCGAGCGCCGCGGCGAAGCTCGTCCCCGCGGGCCTCGAGCTGTTCCGGGGCAAGGAGAACTCGATGTACCTCCTGTCGAAGGAGGTCCCCCTGACCGGCGCCCTGCTCGACTCGGCGAAGGTCGAGACCGGCGGCGAGTACGGCCTGCCCGTCGTCGCCTTCAAGTTCAAGCCCGAGGCCGCCGCCAAGTTCTCCGCGCTCACCGCCTCCAACATCGGCAAGAACATGGCCATCGTCCTCGACGACACCGTGTTCTCGGCGCCCGTCATCAAGGGCCGCATCAGCGGCGGCTCCGGCATCATCGAGGGGCAGTTCACCTCCGACGACGCCAAGTCCCTGGCGATCGTCCTGCGCGCCGGCGCCCTGCCCGCGCCCGTGCGCATCATCGAGGAGCGGTCCGTCGGGCCGTCGCTCGGCGAGGACTCGATCCGCAAGGGCTTCCGCGCGGCCGGGGTCGGCGTCGCCCTCATCCTGATCTTCTTCGCGGCGTACTACCGGGCCGGCGGCCTCATCGCCAACGTCTCCATCGTCGCGAACCTGTTCTTCCTCTTCGCGCTGATGGCGTACCTGAAGGCGACCTTGACCTTGCCCGGCATCGCCGGCTTGGCGCTCAACATCGCGATGGCCGTCGACGCCAACGTGCTGATCCTCGAGCGCATCAAGGAGGAGCGGGCGAAGGGGCGGCCGATGAAGGCGGCGGTCGCGGCCGGCTACGACCAGTCGGCGAGCGCCATCATCGACTCGAACCTGACGCTCCTGATCGCCTCGGCGCTGCTGTTCCAGTTCGGCACCGGCCCGATCAAGGGCTTCGCCGTGACCCTGACGGGCGGCAACATCATCAGCATGTTCACCGCCACGATCCTGACGCGCATGCTCTACGAAGCCTGGATGCTCGGCGAGGACGCCGAAGCGGCGGCCTGAGGACACCATGAACAAGTTCACCATCGACTGGATCTCCAAGCGGCCGCTGTTCTTCGCGGTCTCCGGGACGCTGTGCGCCCTGAGCCTGGCCTGCATCCTCGTGAAGGGCTTCAACTACGGCATCGACTTCACGGGCGGCACGCTCGTGCAGGTCAGCTACTCCGAGCCCCGCGAGCTGAAGCAGGTCCGCGACGACCTCGAGAAGGCGGGTTATCCCGACGCCCAGGTCCAGAGCTTCGGCGGCAAGAAGGAGTTCGCGCTGTTCCTCAAGGGCGGCGAGAACATGGACGTGTCCATCGTCGAGACTTTCGTCGAGAAGGTCAAGGCCGCCGCGGGCGAGGGCCTGCGCGTCGACCGCAAGGAGTTCGTCGGGCCTTCCGTCGGCCGGCACCTCAAGCGCCAGGCCGCGACGGCGATCACGCTCGCCCTGCTCGCGATCATCGGCTACGTCGCCTTCCGCTTCGACAACCCCCTCTGGGGCGCGGCCGGCGTCGCCGCGATCGCCCACGACGTGCTGATCACGGCCGGCGTGTTCTCCGCGTTCCAGCTCGAGGTCGACCTCGTCATCGTGGCCGCGCTGCTGACGATCGCGGGCTACTCGATCAACGACACCATCGTCATCTACGACCGCATGCGCGACAACATGCGCCACCGCCGCGCCGACGACCTGGGCACCTTGATCAACGACAGCGTCAACGAGATGCTCTCGCGGACGATCATCACCAACGGGATGGTCTTCGCGGTCGTCCTCGCGCTGTTCCTGCTCGGCGGCGGCGTGATCCACAACTTCGCGTTCGCGATGCTCATCGGCTCGATCTCGGGCACCTACTCGACGCTCGCGATCTCGATGCCGCTGGTCTACCAGTTCCAGAAGGGGCGCCGCCGCGCCGCCTCGACGGAGACGGCCTCCGCCGCGCCCCGCGAAGGGGGTCGCCGCCGCCGGTGAGGAAGATCAAGGGCTTCAAGCTCACGCTGCGGCCCCATGTGATCAAGCAGCGCTCCCGCAAGGGGCGCATCGACCTCGAGGCCGCGGGGCTCGAGGAGCTTCCTCTCGCCAAGTTCCTGGAGCGCGCGTCGAAGGCTCTCGTCCCCGGCGTCGTGTTCGACACCTTCGGCCATCCCGACCAGGACCAGCCCCTGCTCTCCCCGATGCCGGGCCTGGCGTACAGCCTGATCCTGGCGAGCCTCGGCGAGGGCTTCGGCCCGTTCCGCGAGAAGGAGACGGCGATTCCCGCTGGACTCTGGCCCGTGCTCGAGGAGCACGCGCTCGACGAGGCCGTGCGCTTCGCCTCCTCCCTGATCGCCGACGAGGCCGAGAAGGACAACTGCGAGCTCTCCCCGCTGAACCCGATCTCCTCGCCCGAGGCGCTCGAGGCCGCCCTGCGCAAGCTCGACGCGGGGACCAAGCTCGGCGTGACCTTGGCCGAAGGCCGCCTCGTTCCCGCCGCCTCCCTCGCGGTCAGCCAGTCGTGGCTCGCGAAGTCGAAGGCCAAGGGCCGCAAATAGTGATCCGTAAGCTCGTACCCTACCTCGTCTATTCCTACGTTTCATTCATCGGCTGGACGACGCGGCAGCGCGTGCTCCGCGACGACATCCCCCGCAAGGTCCACGAGTCGGGCCAGCGGTTCATCTACGCGTTCTGGCATCAGCGCCAGGTGTTCTTCACCTGGTCCCACCGGAACGCGTCGGCGGCCGTCCTCGTCAGCAAGTCGAACGACGGGGAGATGATCGCCCGCACGATGGACCTCTCCGGCATCGACGCGGTCCGCGGCTCGTCCTCCCGCGGCGGCGCGGCCGCGGCGCGGGAGATGGTCGAGATCCTGCGCTCGGGACGGGACGTGGGCATCACCCCCGACGGTCCCCGCGGCCCCGCGCGCGAGGTCAAGGAAGGCGCGGTGCGCGTGGCCCAGCTCTCCGGCATGCCGATCGTCCCCATCGCCAACGCCTTGTCGCACAGGCTCGAGGTTGCCAAGGCCTGGGACCGCTTCCAGGTGCCGCTGCCGTTCGGCCGCTCCGTCGTGCTCTACGGCGAGCCGATCCGGGTGGGCGAAGGAGACGACCTCGCCGCGAAGGCCGCGGAGCTCAAGGCCGCGCTGGACGCGCTCACCGCGGAAGCCGACCGCCTGGTGCGATGAGCCTCCTGGTCCTGCTGCTCGAGGCGCTGCTGTCCCCCCTGGCCGCGCTGGGGGTCGTGCTCGGCTTCCTGCTCTCCCCGAAGCGCGGACGCCTCTCGGGCCTCCTCGACGAGCTCCCGGAGCGCTTCGGCGGGATCCGCGACACGGCCCTGGACCGGCTGCACGGCCGGGAGATATGGTGGTTCCACGCCGCCTCCGCCGGGGAGGTCGCCGGCCTGGCGCCGATCCTCGAGGCGCTCCAGAAGCGAGGAGGCCCCGCTCTCGTGCTGACGACGACGACCTTGTCGGGCCGCGAGGCCGCGCGCGCCCTGCCTTCGGTCGCCTGGGCGCAGCTCGCCCCGCTCGACGCCTGGCCGTTCGTCGCGCGGTTTTTGAAGGCGCTCTCCCCGAGGCGATTGATACTGACCGAGACCGAGCTGTGGCCGACCACCTTGATCCTCTCCGCGCGCGGGGGGCTGGCTCCCGCCTTGGTCAACGCGCGCCTCACGCGGAGGAGCCTCGGGCGCTACCGCCTCGTCTCCGCCTTCCTCGCCCCCGCGCTGCGCGCGCTCGCGACGGTCGCCGCGCAGAGCGAGGAGGACGCCGAGCGCTTCGCCGCTTTGGGCGTGCCGCGGGAGCGCCTGACCGTCGCCGGCAACGCGAAGTACGACCGCGCCTCCGCCCCGGCCGCGGGCGGCGCCGCCCGCGCCAGGGTCTCCGCGCTCGGCTGGGAAGGAGACCCCCTGTTCGTCGCCGGCAGCACGCACCCGTTCGAGGAGGAGATGGTGCTCTCGGCGTTCCTGGCCGCGCGCCGCGCCGCGCCGCGCCTGCGCCTCGTCCTCGCCCCGCGCCACCTCGAGCGCGCCGCCGACGCCGCGGACCTGCTCGCGCACGCGGGCCTCGCGCTCGCCCGCTGGAGCGGCGCGCCGGCGGGCGGCCGCGAGGCGCTCATCCTCGACGAGATGGGCGTGCTGCCCGCGTTCTACCCGCTGGCCCGCGCGGCCTTCGTCGGCGGGACCTTGGTCGCGGTCGGAGGCCACAACCTGCTCGAGCCCGCGTCGGCCGGCGTGCCCGTCCTGTTCGGGCCTCACACCGGCCATATCGAGCAGCCCGCCCGCCTCCTGTCCGCCCAAGGCGGCGGCGGACGCCGCGTGCGCGACGCCGGGGAGCTGGCCGCCCGCCTGACCGAGTTCGCCGTGGACGCGGAAGCCGCGCGCGCGGCGGGCGCGTCGGCGCGGGAGTCCGCCGACCGCCTGCGCGGCGCCGTCGCCCGGACGCTCGAGGCGCTCGGTGCCTGAGCGCGAGCCCGGCGCGCGCCTGCTCGCGCCGGGCGTTTTCGCGGCCGTCGTCGCCGTCTTCCTCCCCGCCTTGAGATTCCCGTTCCTGAACTGGGACGACCGCGTCAACGTCGTCGACAACGCGCGGCTGGCCTTCGACGGCCCGGGCCTGAGCTTCATGCTGTCGGGCTCGGAGCTCGGCCACTGGCAGCCGCTCGCCTGGCTTTCTTTGGCGCTCGACCGCGCGCTGTGGGGCGCGGACCCGATGGGCTTCCACCTGACGAACGTCCTCCTCCACGCCGCCGGCGCGGTCCTCCTCTATCTCCTGGCGCGCCGCCTGAAGCTCGGGGAGCTGCCGTCCGCCTTCGCCGCGCTGTTCTGGGCGCTGCACCCGCTCCGCGTCGAGTCCGTCGCGTGGGTCACGGAGCGCCGGGACGTCCTGTGCGGCGTCGCGGCGCTGGGAGCGGCCCTCGCCTACGTCCGCGGCCTCGAGGACGCCGCCTGGCGCCGCCGGGCCTTCGCGCTGACCGCGCTCGCGATGACCGCGAAGGTGTTCGCGGTCGTCCTGCCCGCCGTCTGGCTGATCCTGGACCTGCGCCTCGCCGGCGCGCCGCGCTGGCGGGAGAAGGTCCCGTACCTGCCGCTGTCGCTGGCCGCCCTGGCCCTGAACCTCGCGGCGCAAGACGGCAGCGGCGCGTCGGTGTCCTTCGCGGACTTCGGCGTCGCGCACCGGCTCGCCCAGGCCTTCTTCGGCCTGGCGTTCTACCCCTGGAAGACCGTGCTCCCGTCCGGACTGGCCCCGCTGTACGAGTACTCGATCCTGCTCGAGCCCCGGCCGTTCTCCGTCGCGGCCGCGTGCGTCTGCACCTTCGTCCTCTATCTCGCGCTGACCCGCCGCCGCGTCGACGGCCTGACCCAGGCCGCCCTCGCCTACCTGGTCCTGCTCTCGCCGGCGCTGGGCTTGTACAAGTCCGGGCGCATGATCGCCGCCGACCGCTGGTCCTACCTTCCGGCGATCCCGCTCTCGCTGCTCGCGGCGGCGGCGCTGTCGCGCGCCCTCGACGCGCGCGCCTTCCGCGCCGCGGCCGGCGCGGTCGTCCTGGCCGTCGCGGCGGCGACGCGCCTGCAGCTCCCGGTCTGGTCCTCCGACGAGGCTTTGTGGACCCGGGCCGTCGCCGCCTCGCCGATGAGCGCCTTCGCGCTGGAGCGCCTCGCCGACGCCGAGGCCGCCGGCGGGAACCCCGGCGGCGCCGACGGGCGCAGGGCCCACGCCGCTTCCCTGCGCCGCTTCGTGGCCGACCTGTCCGCCCGGGTCCGCGCGGGACGAGGAGCGGGGCTATGAGCGGACGATGAAGACCGCCCCGCTCCTCGCCGCCGTCGTCCTCCTCGCCCCGGCCCCCGTCTTGGCCGCGCGCTACGACCCGAGCTTCGACCGCGCCGCCCTTCGTCAGGCCGCGACCTCGGCCCACTCCGGGATCGTCGAGGCGACGGGCCTGGCTCTGGAGCTCGAGAAGGTCCCGGCGATCACGGCCGGCCTCGACGAGGGCCTCCGTCAGGCGCGCCTTGCGGCCGACGCGGCCCGGGCGCTCGACGCGGCGGCGCGGCAGCGGGGCGCGGCGCTCGAGACGGGATCCAAGGACGCCGCGCTCGCGCGCCGGATCAAGGAGGTCTCGGAGCCGGTCGCGGCCGAGCGCCTCCGCCTCTCGCGCCTCGCCTCCGCGCAGTCCGAGCTGACGGCGAAGGTCGACGACCTGCCCGACGAGGCGCGCAAGAAGCTCCGCCCTCTCCTCGCCAAGGCCGGCGCCGGCCTCCGCTCGGCGGGCGACGCCCTGCGCCCTCTCGAGGAGGCCGTCAAGGTCATGGGCGAGCGGGCGCTCGCGATGAAGGAGCTTCAGCGCGACTCCCGCGGCCCCCTCGTCGAGATATCCTCGGCGGCGGCCGGGACGGTCCTCCGGGCCGAGGAGCTTCCCCCGGCCCTGGCCGAGGCCAAGGCCCGCCTCGCGTCCCTGGGCGAGGAGCCGCGCGCCGCCGCCCGGAGCCGCGCCTGGGAGAAGCTCGACCGCTTGCGCGACATCGCCCGCCTGCTCTTCCAGGAGGCCGACCGCGCGTGCAACCGCGCCGACGAGCTCCGCCGGGTCTCGTCGGATCACGACCGCGCCGCCGACGGCTTCGAGCGCGCGCTCGGGACCGCGGCCGCGGGCCCGGCCAGCGCGGCCTTCCTCGACGAGGCTCAGAAGCTCCACCAGGAGGTCCGGGACCGCCTGAAAGAGCCGCCTGCCGGACGATGACCCCCCGCGAATCTCCCCCCGAAAAGGGAAGATCCCTCCGTTGACACGCGCCCGGTTCGGGGTTATACTCCGAAAATGGCCGAGACAAGCCCGCCGATGATCCTCGTCGTCGACGACGACAAGAATCAGAGGAACATGCTGGCGTTCGCCCTGCGCGACCGCGGCTACGAGGTCGCGGCCGTCGACAGCGGCGCCCAGGCGCTCGAGCTGGCCAAAGGCAGGGTCTTCGACGCCGCGGTCTGCGACATCATGATGCCGGGGGTCAACGGCGTCGATACCCTCAAGCAGCTCAAGGCGCTTCAGCCCCGCCTTCCGGTGATCATGGCCACGGCCTACGCCACGAACGCGCTCGCGTCCGCCTCGATGAAGAACGGGGCCTTCGGCTACATCGCCAAGCCCTACGAGCTCAAGGAGCTGTTCGAGATCCTCGAGCGGGCGGTGACCCAGGACCCGCGCCAAGGTCCGTGAGGCTCGACCGCAAGCTCCTGATCCTGCTCGTCCTCGTGCTCTTGTTCTTCGCGCGGCTGATCAGCGCCTCGTCGCGCCGCGCCGTGCACTCCGTCCTGACCGCCAACCTCGAGGCCGCCGCGCGCGCTCACGAAGCCGACATCGTCCGCTCCCTGGTGGTCGGCATGCAGAAGGGCAACGAGGAGCCGCTCGCCGCCTACCTGCGCGGCTGCCTGGGCGGCTTCGGGGCGGCTTACGCGGCGGCGCTGGACGAGAAGGGGGACGTGGTGGCGGCCGAAAGCGCCTCGACCTTGACCCGGGAGCGGGGCGAGCGCCTCGAGGCGTGGGTCAGCCCGGCGGCGCGGCCCGAGTCGCGCGAGACGGTCCTCGACGGGCGCCCCGTGCTCGAGCTGGTCATGCCGGGCGCCCGGGGCAGGCTCCTCCTGGGATTCGGGCTCGAGGAGGTGCTTCTCACCGAGAGCCGGATCGCGATGAAGATCTTCCTTTTCACCGGCGCGGCGGGAGGCCTGACCTTGGGACTCCTCCTTCTTCTGATGCGCGACCTGGCGCGGCGCGAGGAGCGGCTCCAGCGGACGGAGAAGCTCTCCGCCCTGGGACGGCTGGCGGCCGGGATCGCCCACGAGATCAACAACCCGCTCGGCAGCATCCTCGGCTTCGCGCAGGCGGCGGGAGCGAGGCTCGCGCCGTCCGACGCCCTGACGCCGCCGCTGAAGGCGATCGAGGAGGAGGCCGTGCGCTGCCGGAACATCGTGCAGAGCCTGCTCTCCTTCTCCCGTCAGGACGCCGGCTCCATCGAGGTGTTCGACCTCGCGCGCGCCGTCGAGGACACCTTGTCGATGATCGAATCGCAGGCTCGGGTCCAGGGCGTGACGATCGCCCGCGAGCTCGAGCCCGGTCTTCGCGCCGCCGGCGACCGCGGCCAGATCCAGCAGGTGGTCATGAACCTGTGCACCAACGCGGTCGACGCGATGCCGAAGGGAGGGCGGGTCACGATCCGCACCGGCGGGACGAACGGCGGCCGGGTCTATCTCGAGGTCCGCGACGAGGGCGAGGGCGTCGCGGAGGACCTCCGGAGCAGGATCTTCGACCCGTTCTTCACCACCAAGGAGGTGGGAAAGGGCACCGGGCTCGGGCTCTCGCTCGTCCACGAGATCGTGCTCCGGCACCGAGGCTCCGTCGACGCGTCGTTCCCCTCCGGAGGCGGCTCGCTCTTCCGCGTCACTCTCCCCGCCGCGCCGCCGCCGTCGTGATCGCGCGTCTGGCCGTCTTCACGCTGGCCTGCGCCGCCGTCCGCGCGGCGCCGCCCGTCCCTTCGTCGCCCCAGGCCCTGGAGCGGGAGCTGCGCGAGCTCGACGGGCGGCTGGGAGAGGAGCGCGAGAGGCTGGTCGCGGCCGCCGTCGGGATCGCCGGCATCGCGAAGTCCTTGGACCAGCACTCCCCGGGCAGCCGTGAGGCGGCCGAGGCCAAGGCCCTGGTCGTCTCGCTCCTCGACGAGCGGCGCAAGGAGACGGCCGGGCTCGAGCTGCGGACCTCCTTGCTCGCGGAGCAGCTCCAGCGCTACAAGGAGACCGGCGAGTTGTCCCCCACGCCGCCCGCGAAGGAGGCGGCGCTGCGCAAGCTCATCGACGAGCCCTGGAAGGAGTGGGCGGGGCGCAAGCCCGTCGCCTCGCTCAGCCTGGATCTGGAACAGCTGCAGAAGCAGCTCCGCGCCTGGAGGAAGGAGGAGTCCTTCCCCGCCCCGCCGAAGCCGGCCGCGCCGCCGGCGAAGAAGGAGGCGGCCGGCGGCGGGTTCGTGCGCGACATGGGGATGGGGCGGCGCGAGACGGATCCCATGCCGGAGCTGATCGCCATGCTGGCGTCGGAACTGCCGCGCCTGCGCGCGCTCGCCGCCGACCAGCTCGGCGGCCGCGGCGCGGCGGCCG
>JACPFR010000053.1 GCA_016182905.1 Elusimicrobiota bacterium | reverse complement strand
GCCGCGCAGCACGTCCTCGCGATAGGCGTAGTCCACGGCCCCCTTGCGCACGATGCCCATCACCAGCATGTTGCCGGTCAGCGCGTCGTGGTCGGTCTTCGAGAACGGGGCCATTACCAGGTTCCTCCCTGCGACTCGAGCACGGCGGCAAACGCGTCGACGACCCTCGGGTCGAAGCGGCTGCCCGAGCCGGCGCGGGCCTCCTTCATCGCCTGGGCGCCGAGAGCCCCGTCCCGCAGGCCGGCCGCGCGCAGCTCCTCCATCTTCACGACGAGGGCGAGGATGCGGGCGCCCAGCGGGATGGCATCCCCGACGAGCTTGCCCGGATAGCCGGTGCCGTCGAAGTTCTCCTTATGGTGCCGGATCATGGGGACCGCGCCGTCGAGCATCTTGATCCCCTCGAGCATGCGCGCCGAGAAGGCGGGCAGCATCTCGTCGGAGGCGCTGGTCACGCCGAGGTCGGCGAGCAGGCGGGGGCTCTTGAACGCGACGTAGCCGATCTTGTGCAGGACGCCGGCGTAGTAGAGCATGCGGTACTCGTACTCGTCGACCTCGAGGGCGCGGCCGATGGAGCAGGCGAGCTTCGCCGCGCGCACCGGGTAGTCCTCGAGTCCGGGCCGAGAAGTCTCGATCGAGGCGGTCAGCAGCTCCAGCACGTGCGAGAAGAAGTTCTTCTGCTCGCCCATGATCTTCGCGTTGACGATCGCCACGGAGGCGAGGTTCGCGAGGCTCGACAGCAGGCCGATGTGGCCCTCGCCGTAGCCGCCCTCGCGCTTGTTGAGGACCTCGACGACGCCGACGAGCTCGCCGCGGAACAGCATCGGCACGCACAGCAGGGAGCGGGTGACGAAGCCGGACGCCTTGTCGAACTTCCCGGCGAAGCGCGGGTCGCTGCGGGTGTCGTTGACGACCTGGGGCTGGCGCTCCTGGGCGACCCAGCCGGCGATGCCCTGGCCGATCGGCAAGGTCATCGTCCGCAGCGCCTTGGCCTTCTCGCCCGAGGCGACGCGGAAGAAGAGGTGCTTCTTGTCGTCGGTGACGAGCATGATGGCGCTCGCCTCCGAGTCGAGGAGCTGCTCGGCCGCCGCGCCGATCTTCTGGAGGAGGAAATCGAGGTCCGTCGTCGAGTTCAGCGAGCCGGCGATCGAGAACAGCTCGAGCGCCAGGTCGACGTTCATGTCCGGGCCGGACGCGTTCGCGTTGGTCTGTGCCATGGCTTACTCCGTGCCTCCGATGACTTCGCGGCAGGTCGTCAGGCCCAGCTTGACCTTCTCGAGGCCGTCCTGCACGATCAGGCGCATCCCTTCCTTCATCGCCTCCCTGCGGACGTTGTCGGCGGCGACGTCCTTGAGGCAGTAGGCGCGCAAAGTGTCGGACATGATCAGGATCTCGTGCATGCCGACGCGGCCCTTGTAGCCGAGCGTCTTGCAGTTCTCGCAGCCTCCCTTGGCCGGGCCCATGAGCTTGATCCCCGCGGGCAGCTCGACCTTGTTCTCCTTGAAGATCTGGATCTCGTCGGGCGTCGGGTCGTGAGGGACCTTGCACGAGCACAGCCGGCGCGAGAGACGCTGGGCGAGGACGGCCTTGATCGTCGTGGCCACCATGAAGGCCGGCAGGCCCATGTCGGTCAGGCGCGAGATCGTCGAGGCGGAGTCGTTCGTATGGATGGTGGAAAAGACCAAGTGGCCGGTCATCGCGGCTTCCATGGCGATGTGGGCGGTCTCCTCGTCGCGGATCTCGCCGACCATGATGACGTCGGGGTCGAGGCGCAGGAAGGAGCGCAGGGCCGCGGCGAAGTCGAACTTCTTGTCGCCGCCGAGCTTCACGTCGGGGTTGACGGGGACCTGGATGATGCCGTCGAGGTTGTACTCGACGGGATTCTCGGCCGTGAGGATCTTGATGTCCGGGCGGTTGATGTGGTTGAGGCAGGCGTATAGAGTCGTCGATTTTCCCGACCCGGTCGGTCCGCAGACGACGATGAGGCCGAAGTTCTTCTTGCCGCCGATGCCTTTCAAAAGTCCAAGGAGCTTGTCCAGAGTGTCCTGCAGAAAACCCATCTTCATGATGTCGACCTGCACGCTGGCGCGGTCGAGGATGCGCATGACGCACGACTCGCCGTACACGGTCGGCACCATCTCGACGCGGAACTCGATCGGCTTGCCCTGCGCCAATATCTGGATGCGGCCCGACTGCGGGATGCGGCGCTCGGTGATGTTCATCGAGTTCGTCATGATCTTGATCTTCGCGACGATCGCGTTGCGGTAGCTCCACGGCACGGAGAACGTCCCGGGCAGCAGCAGGCCGTCGACGCGGTAGCGCAGGAGGATCTTGGAGTTCTTGCCGGTCGGGTCCTCGAAGGGCTCCACGTGGATGTCCGAGGCCTTCATCGACATGCAGGTCAGGATGATCGCGTTGACGAACTTCTCGACCTCGGGCGCCGAGGCGTCGACCTCGCTGATGTCCGACTTCGGCGCCTCCTTCTGGACCTCGATGCCCTCGCCGTCGGGGACCGCGGCCTCGCTCTTGGCGACGTCCGTCATCAGGCGGTTGAGCGCCTCGCCCTCGCCGCGGCCGTAGGAGCCGTCGAGCGCGGCCATGATGTCCGTCGGCAGGGCGAGGTAGGGCTGGATCTCGAGGCCGGTGCGCAGCTGGATGTCCTCGGAGGCGAAGAAGTCGCGCGGGTCGGCCATGGCGACGAACAGCACGCTCTCCTCCTTCGCGAACGGGATCGCGACGTGGCGGCGGGCGACGGCCTCGGGGATGATCTTGGCGACCTCGGCGTCGACGTCCATCTGGAGGAGGTCGACGGCCTTGACCTGCCAGTCTTCCGAGAGGGCCTTGAGGAGCTGCGCCTTGCCGATCAGTCCGGCGTCGATGGCGGCCTGCTGGAAGCTCTTGCCCGACTTGGCGGCCTCGTCGGCGACCTTCTTGAGCTGATCGGCGTCGAGGAGCTTGCGCTCCGCGAGGACTTCCGAGACCGTCTTGCGGCGCTGAAGGCCTTTAACCGCCATGATGTTCTCCAAAGACGGACCGCAGGGTCCCGAAGATCTCGCCGATCGTCGCGCGGGACTCGACGGCATGAAGGATGTGCGGGAAAAGGTTCTGGTCGGGCGTCCGGGCGGCCTTCTCCAAACGGTCCAGGGCCGCGGCCGAGGCCTTCGAGTCGCGGGACTTGCGGAACGCCTGGAGGCGCTTGACCTGGTCCGCCTCGAGCTTGGGCGAGACCTTGAGCCGCTTGGCCGAGGTCGAGTCCTTCTCGCTGACCTGGAGGGTGTTGACGCCCACGATCTTGCGGCGGCCTTCCTCGACGTCGCGCTGCCATCTGTAGGAGGCCTCTTGGATCTCCCTTTGAGGGACCTCGCCCTCGATGAGCTTGAGCATGCCGCCCTGCGCCTCGATCTCCCCGAGCTTGGCGGAGACGCGGGCGTCGATCTCGCCGGTCAGCGACTCGATCGCCCAGGAGCCGGCCACGGGGTCGACGGTGTCGGTCACGCCCGTCTCGTGGGCCAGGATCTGCTGGGTGCGCAGCGCGAGCGACGCGCTCTCCTCGGACGGCAGCGACAGCGCCTCGTCGTAGGAGTTCGTGTGCAGGCTCTGCGCCCCGCCCAGGACCGCGGCCATCGCCTGCCAAGCCACGCGCATCGCGTTGTTGAGCGGCTGCTGGCTCGTGAGCGTGGAGCCGCAGGTCTGCACGTGGAAGCGCAGGGACTGGGATTTCGGGTCGGCCGCGCCCAGCTTTTCCTTCATCAGGCGCGCCCAGACGCGGCGGGCGGCGCGGAACTTGGCGATCTCCTCAAGGAAGTGGTTGTGGCAGCCGAAGAAAAAAGCGAGCTTCGGCCCCATCTCGTCGATCTTGATGCCGCGCGCGAGCAGGCTCTCGATGTACACGCGCGCGTTGGCGAAGGTGAAGGCAACCTCCTGGACCGCGTCGGAGCCGGCCTCGCGGATGTGGTAGCCGGAGATCGAGATCGGATGGAACTGCGGAGTGTTCTTGAACGACCATTCCATCGTGTCCGCGCACAGGCGCAGGCTCGGCGCGACCGGGAAGACGTAGGTTCCCCGCGCGATGAACTCCTTCAAGATGTCGTTCTGCAAAGTGCCCTTCAGGTCCTTCAGGGAGATGCCGCGCTTCTTCGCCGTCGCGACGTAGAACGCGAGCAGCACCGACGCGGTCGCGTTGATCGTCAGCGAGGTCGAGACCTGATCGAGCGGGATCCGGTCGAACAGCTGCTCCATGTCGTCGATCGTGCCGACGTGCACGCCGACGCGGCCGACCTCGCCCTTGGCCTTCGGGTCGTCGGCGTCGAGGCCGATCTGGGTGGGCAGGTCGAAAGCGGTGGACAGGCCGGTCTGGCCCTGCTCGAGGAGCCAGCGGAAGCGCTCGTTGGTCTGCTTGGCGGTGCCGAAGCCGGCGTACTGGCGCATCGTCCAGAGGCGGCCGCGGTACATCGTCTTCTGGATGCCGCGCGTGAACGGATATTCGCCGGCATGGCCCAGGTCGCCGGGCTTGACCGTGTCGGCGCCGTAATAGCGCTTCATCTCGATGCCGGACGGCGTCGGGAATTCGGGCTTCTTCTCGGCGGCCGCGTCGCTCATGCGGGCCTCATCTCGATGCGATCCCCGACCCTCACCGAGCCTTTGAGGACGCCGCCCTTGAGCTCGAGCACGCTGCGCGCCGACAGCACCCACGGCGACAGCCGCCACGGGCGCAGGTCCTCCATCACGCGCCGGACCGTGAGGTCCGCGTCGAGGAAGAGGACGTCGATCGGGAACTTCATGAAGAACGTGTGAATCATCGGGCACGGCACGATCCAGAGCCCCTCGTCCGCCGCCATGGACTCCCGGCCGAGGAGACCCTTGCTGCGCGAAGCGGGGTCGTCCGCCTTGAGCACGCGGGCCGCGACCGGTTGGGCCCGCGTCCGGTTAAAAGCTATCAAAAATGCCTTATTCACGCTAGAAAGGCATTCTACATGTTTTGACCGCCGGGATGGCTATGCGGCGGCGGGTCGGCGGGATAGGGCTCTTTTTTCGATTTCCATTCCTCCCTCGGGGGTTTTGAGCACATATCTGCTCAAAACCACCTCGGGCTTCATGGAAAGGAGGGATGCCCCTACAAAGACATGAGCCTAAAGATCGTCGGAGCCCTTGGCCATCACCTTGGAGATGCTGGCCTGCCAATCACCCCATGCGGCCGGGTCGGCCGGAATTCTGTCCGTGCCCAACTGCAAGTCCCCGAGGAGAGATCCGACATCGTCTGAATGCGTCCGCTCGTAGTACGCACTCAAGAATTCAACCATCGCGTCGTACGCCTGAATTTCCGTGAGTTTCTTCATGGCGAAATTCCCTTGTTCCCAAGAATCTCCTGCGGCGTCAAGGGCTTGGTATTTACCCCTCCATTCTCAATTTTTCCATTGCGAACTTTTGTCCACACCTGGGTCCCGTCGGATCGAAGCTTACTGAACCACTTGTTCCCGAACTTATCTTCCCCAATGAAGTTTGACTTATCACCAGCGGTCTCCGAAAGCATCTTGCGGTTCTCCAGGCTGTCGGAGACATGCCCCTTGGCATCGCGAAAGATGTGTCCAGCATTTTCTTCTGAGATCGGCACCTCGCCGCCGGAATTGACGCCTCCTGAATCCCCTTTGGAATAGCTGACATGCCCCAAAATCTTATTCAAACCGATCGCCGCTCCGCCGGCGAGGAGTCCCGCCTTGGCCGTACCGACGGCCGCCTGCTGAAGAACGATTTCCCCGCCCGCCGACCCGCCTCCCGCCAACGCGGGGGCCAGCGCCGGCGCCGCCGGCCCGGCCGAAGCCGCCGCCCCCAATAAAGGCGGCAGATAGGTCGCCCCGAGATAAACCGCGCCGATGACGGCCGTCGCGGCGGCGGCGGCCTTGACCTCCTGCTTGGGCTGATCCCAAAGCACCTGCTTGAAATGATCCTTCGTTTCCTGGGGCACCGCCCCCCAGGCGATCAACAGAACTCCCGCGCCGACGCCCAAGGTGGTGAGCAGCCCGAGCCCGTTTCCGTTGCTCTCGGCCGGAACGGCGGTCACGGACGGGACCTCCGCGATCTTCGCCCCGCCTTTGACAGGAAGCTTATACGGCCGGCTCGATTCATCGGCTTTAGCGACGGCGGAGCCCTGGGTCGGCGCCGGACCGCCCGACGGCGCGGCGGAGGCGCCGCCGGCTGGAGCGCCCCTCCCCTTCGCTGATTGGTAAAGCGCCCAGGCGGCCCTATCGGTGCGACCGCTCTTCTCCCAGGCTCGAAGCCCACGCTCCGCCGCGCCCGGGTAGTCCTCGCTTTCGTAGAGAAGCTGTCCTTTCGTACGGAGAAGAATAGGGCTCTCGGGGTCCGTTTCCAGGGCGCGTTCCAACGAAGCGCCCGCCAGGTCGCGCTCGCCGAGCAGCGCCGCGATCCGCGCGCGCGCCGCCGTGTTTTCGGACGACGGCGGGACTTTCGCCTCCGAAGCCTCGAGCAGCGAGCGGAAACCGGTTTCCCACTCGGCATATTCCTCGGCGGTGATCCGGCTCTCCTTCTTGTCGTCCTGCTTGCGTGTCAGGTCCTGCTCGAGACGGACCAGGTCGGGATGAGTCTCCGGGGCCGCCGCGCCGGCGGGAAAGGCGGGAAGAAGCAGAGCCAAGGCGAGGATGAGTTTCATGGCTGACCTTATCGGCGAGTATACCCCCGCACGAAGAATTTGGCCACGGATTTAAGAGGAAATTACCGGATTTTTACCGGGCGCCCCGCTCAGCGCAGGACGGAGAGGCGGCCGCGGCCGGTGCCGGCGGAGGTCGTCACGACGAAGACGTAGGTGCCGCTGGCGACCGCGCTCCCTTCGGTGTTCTTGCCGTTCCAGGACAGGCCGTTGACCTCGCGCACGAAGATCCCGTCGAGGGTGTAGATCTTGATGCCGATGCGCGTGCCCTGCAGGCTGGGCGGGAGAGCAAAAGACACTGCACCGCTCTCGGATGGCTTGAACGGGTTGGGGAAGGCAATCGGCTTCGATTCTCCGTCGAAACCGGCCAGAGTGCCGTTCGTCGTGAGCCGCATAGTGTTGAACATGTTCACGAGACCCGCACCCGCGGCAGTTCCCTGCGGGCCGAAGGACTGGCCGCCGACGCTGTAAGCGCCCGCGCGAAGGTACGCTTCTATCTGGGCAGGGGTCAGCGTCTGGTTCGTCGACAGCATCAACGCCATAAGTCCGGCGACGAGAGGCGCGGAAAAAGAGGTGCCGGAATTCGTCGTCGTGCCGCCGCCGTCGGAGTCCACGACGACGCCTACGCCCGGGGCGGAGACTCCGTGCGCGGCGAGCTCGGCGCCTCGGCAAGAGAATGAGGCGACGTTGTTCATCGAATCCGTCGCGCCGACCGGGATGATGCCCGCGCCCGCCGAAACGCCGGCGCAGTTTGCCGGGGCCATCACCCCTTGGTTGCCGCCGTCCGTGCACTGTTGAACGCCGTTGTTGCCCGCTGAGATCGCGACGGGAACCTGCCGCGTCGTCACGAGGTTGGCGAGCGCGGCGTTCGTCAGAGGACCCGTCGCGTTGCAGCCGCCGGGACCGCCGACACTGAGATTGACGACGAGCTTGCCGATAGCCGCGTGGTTTTGCAGCGTGTTCGCGGCGTAGTTGATCGCGTTGGAGATGGCGAGATCGGACGAGGTCGCGCAACCCGGATCGAATACCTTCAGAGAGATCAGGCGGGCGCCCCACGAAGCACCCGCGACGCCGACCCCATTATTCGTCGACGCGGCGGCAACGCTTGCGACTTGGGTGCCGTGATTGCAAGAGGTCGTCGGTGGATGATTCGCGGCCTGGCCGCCGGCGACCGGGAAATACTGGCTTTGGATCGCCCCGGAATTGACGAGCTTGCCGCTCAGGTCCGAATGCGTGCCGTCGATGCCGGTGTCGATGATCGCGATCGTTACGGGCCCCTTCGATCCGGTGTCGTAGTCCCAAGCCGCGAAGGCGCCGACGTTCGAAAGCGCGTATTGGGAGGCGACGAGCGGGTCGCTCGGATACGCGGCGAGCGGGATCGCGCGATTAGGGGCGACCTGAGTCACGCCCGGCATTCCCGCGAGCGCGGCCAGGGCGGGAGCGACGCTGGCGCCGGAAGAGAGCGTGATCAAGAACCAACCGGGCGTCGACACGGCCTCCATCGATAGTCCGCCGGCCATGGACAGGACGGCCGCACGCTGAACACTCGTCGCAACCGTCGAAAAATTGACGAGCACCTGCTCGCCGATGACGTTATATCCGCCTGAGCCTCCCGCCGCGCCCGCCGGAGCGGTACCGGCCGTGGCGGCCAGGCGCTCGATGCGGAACGCCGCCGCCGGGCTAGGTAGGATGAGAAGAGCCGAGCAAACGACGGCGGCGACTCGGCTAAGCCGCAACGCCGTTCTCCTTGCGGATGATGCCGACGACCTCGTAGATGTCGTCGACGTCGAACTCCGCGCCGGACTCCTTCGTCCCGAAGGTGTCGCCGTACTTGGCCCAGCAGGTGCGGATGCCGGCGCCCTTGGCGCCCTTGACGTCCCGGTCGGGCCAGTCGCCGACCATCAGGGTCTCCTCGCCCTTCGTGCCCAGCACCTCGAGCGCCTTGCGGAAAGGCTTGGGGTCGGGCTTCTTGACGCCGAAGTCCTCGGAGGTGATGATCTCGTCGAAGTAATGGTGCAGGCCGAGGCTGACGATGCGCAGCCACACCTCCATCTTCGGCGCGTCGGAGATCACGGTGAGCTTGATGCCCATCTTCATCAGCTCGATCAGGGCCTGGTTGACGCGCGGGTACAAGGTCATCGTCCCGTTCTTGGACCGCCGGTAGGCCAGGATGCCGCTGGCGAGGATCTTATAGTCGATGTGGCCGAGCTTGGCCTTCAGGATCTTGTCGAAGATCTTCTGGTCCTCGATGCCTTCCTTCCAGTAATGGTCGAAGAACTCCTTGACCAGGTCTTCCTTCGCGCCCGGCAGGCCCGCGTCCATCATCCCCTCGACGGCGGCGTCCACCGCCGACCGCTTCATCTTCATGAAGTCGGTGAGCGTGTTGTCGATGTCGAAGATGACGCCCTTTATCATGGTGTCAGGCTCGCAAATTCGTTGAATTCTCCGGCGCCGGACTCCGCAAATTCAACGAATTTGCGAGCCTGACACCAAAGAGTCACTCCTTGACGCGCTCCACGTACGAGGTCGTGCGGGTGTCGACGCGGATCTTGTCGCCTTCCTTGACGAACAGGGGCACGTTGATCTCGAGGCCGGTGTCGAGGGTGCAGGGCTTGACCATGTTGGAGACGGAGTCGCCCTTCACTCCGGGGACGGTGGAGACCACGGTGAGGACCACGTTGGCGGGAAGCTCGATGCCGGTGAGCTTGTCGTCGACGTAGACGGCGAGGACCTCCATGTTCTCTCTGAGGAATTTGACCTGCTCGCCCAGAAGCTCCTTCGGGTAGTGGATCTGCTCGTAGGTCTCGTTGTCCATGAACACCGCGCTGCTGCCCTCGTCGTAGCTGTAGGTCTTCTCTCGCTTGGTGACGGGGACCTCGCGGAACTTGGTGCCGGACGCGTAGGAGCGCTCGAGCACGGCGTTCGTCTCGAGCACGCGCAAGGTCGCGCGGTAGACGGCGGCGGACTGGGACTTGCGGTGGTGCTGGAAGTGGATGATCTGGACGATCTGGCCGTCGTCCTCGAAGACGAGGCC
This sequence comes from Elusimicrobiota bacterium, assembly GCA_016182905.1. NCBI lineage: Bacteria > Pseudomonadati > Elusimicrobiota > Elusimicrobiota bacterium. The sequence continues at coordinate 15,711 of JACPFR010000053.1, read as the reverse complement.
GTTCTTGAATTGCGAGGTGTCGATCATGGTGCTTCCTCCGGTGGAAATAGGCGCGGGAAACCGCCCTTCATCCTACTAAAAAGCCCGGAAACCGTGCTACAATCAACTTACTCACCTTATGAGCGCCCACGAACGCCTCGCCGAGCTCAAGGACCGCCTCGACGCCAAGACGCGCCTCATGCAGGATGTGGCGCACGAGTTGAAGAACCCCCTCTCGGTCATCCACGGCTACGCGTCCTACGTCACGAAGGAGAAGGTCAGCCCCGAGGAGATCCAGAAGGCCCTCAGGGCCGTGCTCTCCAACGCCGAGCGCCTGATCGGCCTCGTCGACCATCTGCAGGAGGCCGTGCGCCTGGAGTCCGACGGGTTCTCCGTGGAGAGCCATCCCATCGAGGGCGCGACCTTGCTTCAGGAGGCCGTCGAGTCCGTCGAGCTCGAGGCCGCCCGCCGCGGCGTCCGCCTGCACTGGCGCAGCCCCGTCGGCGACTCCCTGCTCGTGAACGCCGACCCGCGCCGCGTGCTGCAGGTGCTGGGGAACCTCCTGAGCAACGCCCTGAAGTTCACTCCCGCGGGCGGGACCGTCGACTGCACCGCCCAGCGCGACGGACAGTTCGTGCGCTTCAGCGTCATCGACACCGGCCCCGGCATCCCCGCCGACGAGCTGCCGATGCTCTTCGACCGGTTCTATCAGACCGCCGGCAACGTCCAGAAGCGCAAGGGCCTCGGGCTCGGCCTGTCCATCTGCAAGGGCCTCGTCACGGCGCACGGCGGCCGCATCTGGGTGGAGAGCCTCCCCGGCGTGGGTTCGGCGTTCAACTTCACCTTGCCCGCCGTCTTGACTTCGACCTCCGCCGCGCGGTAGAATTGCCCCACTGGGTCCGAGGACCCGGCTAGGAGGTAGGTCTAATGGTCCGAATCCTGTCCGCAGTCCTTATGTTCGCCGCCGTCTCGGCTTCGGCGTCCCCCGCCATCCCCTCGTTCGAGTTCGCCGCTTCGCAGCTGCAATCTTCGATCGCCGCGCTGCGCGCCTCGCAGGTCCAGGCCAAGGGCGCCGCCTCGGGCCCGCAGATCGACGGCATGGCCTGGGACCTCCAGCGCTACGAGCGCGACATCTCGCGCATGCGCAACGACCTGCGCTGGCTGCAGCAGCGCCTGCGCCGCGCCGGCTCCGCCCAGCCCGGCCGCCCCGGCCAGCAGCCCGGACAGCCCTCCGACCCGTCCCTGCGCTGGGACATCCAGCGCCTGGTCCGCGACCTGGCCCAGACGACCCGCGACGCGCAGTGGCGCCTCAACGACCTGCGCTTCCTGGCCTCCTCGGCCGAGAAGGACGAGGCCCTGGTCGCCCCCGCCTCGCGCCTGCTCGACGCCGCGCGGCGGCTCAAGAGCGAGACGAACTGGTTCAGCATGGACGCGCGCTTCGCCTACTTCGACTTCATGCGGGCGGGGTACACCTTCGAAGGCATGGACCTCGACCGGAACTCGCGCGACGTCGATACGAATGCCCAAGCGCTTCAAACCGAGGCCGACAGGCTTCTTTCGAAAGTCCGCCCTTAAGGGCGTTTTAAAGACGGGTTCAAACGCACGGCCTCGCGCACATGCGCGAGGCCGTCGTGTTTATGACCGTGTCTTATGAGCAGGACTCCGAGGTTATAACGGGCGGAGGCGAAAGCCGGGTCGTTCGCGCGAAGCGCGACCGCTTCCGAGAAATATCGGATGGCGCCGGCGTCGTCGCCTTGGGAAGCGAGGATCGACGCGAGGTTGACCCGCGCCTCGGCGTCGCGCGGTTCCAGTCGTATGGCGGTCTCAAGATGAGGAATCGCGGCGGAGCCGCGATTAGCGACGAGTAAAGCCACGGACAGGTTCGAGTTCGGGAGGTACGCGGTCGGCATAATGCCGACCGCTCGAGTCCACAACGTTACGTCGTTTTTCCAATATTGCGCCTGCCTCGCCGTCACCGCCGCAAGGATGATCGCCGTCGCCGCTAAAACGCCGGCCGCGGCACGCGGCCGGCGAACCTCGAAGGCCCCCAGCATGAGCCCGAACGCCGCGGCGAAGGGCATGCACGCGAGATAGGAATACCGGTCAGCAGCGGCCTGGCGTCCATTCTGCAGCAGCCCCGACACCGGAGCCAACGCGAGGAGGTAAGCGAACCAGACCGGCACCGCCCACGCGCGTATCTTTTTGTGAAAGCATAACCCGGTGACGAGCAGCGCCAGTAATGCTCCCGGGTACGATCCCAGTCGTATGTCGTTGCCGTTCAAAGGCAGCTCGTAGTACGGAGAAAGCCCGAACGGAAAGACCGTCTTGCTCAGATAGAACCACGCGCCCGACAGCGAGACGAGCATCCGATCCACGGCGCCGAGATCCAGCCCCCGCAGATCCCCCGTTCGGAACCCCCCCAGATTCTTGACCGCCGCAAAAACGCCGATGACGGCGTGAGGAAGAAGGCTCGCGACGGTCTTCCGCGCGTCCCGGCGCCGGACGAAGAGCTCTATGAAAAATATGAACGGCAGAACGGCGATCGAGGTCCCTTTCGACAGCGCCGCGCCGGCGAAGGCGGCCGCGGAAAGGCGGCGTCGATCCAAAAGCCAGAGATAGACGGACAGAACGGCGAAGAGACCCGACAACACGTCGCGACGCTCCGTGATCCACACCACGGATTCGACCCTTAATGGATGGAGCGCGAAGAACAGCGCGGCGCCTGCGGCGCCCAACGGCAACGGCGTGGAGGTCTCGCGCGGGAGCAATCGACGGCACGCTAAAAAGAAACAGCCGGCGGTCAAACTGTGAAGCGCGATGTTTGTTCGCCGGAACGATTCCGGATCGAGGCCCCACAACTTAAAATCAACAGCCCAACTCAACCACGACAACGGCTGCCACGGGCCGTAATGGCGAGTGCTCCACATCCACTTCAAATGGGGCCAAGACAGGCCTCGCCATTTGTCGTTGGATAATAAATTCGCCGCGTCGTCCCACTGAAGGAAAGCCGCGGGGGGCGACGCGGCGTAAAAGACAACGAAAACGACGATGCTTATCGCAACGGCGATGGAGTACTCGTTATACCGGACCTTCATACGCCCCGTTTCCTCAACCACAACCTTCCGCAGCCGGAGGGCTCGAAGTATTTATCAAAAGCGATCGTGATCTCCTTCGGCAATCTCTCGAGGCACGACACGCATCTGACCGCGCCGCGCGTGCGCGGCGCGGCGAGGGCGTCGGTGTATTGGCGTTCCAGGAACGCGGGCTCGTAATACGCTTGGCTGTCGTCGGGTATGAACCAGATGAACGCGGCGTGGGGGCGATGGAACGTATCTCCCGTCCACGAGTCCCACACCGCCGCCCCGTTCGGAAGCATGTCCGTAGCGCACTTCCACCTATGCTTCTGCTCCTGATTGCCGTAGCGGATCAGCCCGACGGCGCTCGCGGCCGGGACCGCGAACGAGACCCCGAGGGCGCCGGCCAGGATCCAGCCCCGCCGCGTCCGCGTCCCCGCCCAATGGAGCGCCTCGCGCGACGCGAACCCGGCGAGGAACGGCGCGACGAACAGGAGATGCTGGGGGTACGCCGAGGGCGTCACCGCGAGCCCCCCCAGCGCGAACGCCAGCGCTCCGGCCTCCTCGGGCCGCTCGCGCCAGCGCCGCAGGCCCCACAGCCCCGCGGCCCACATCAGCGGGTCGCTCAGCAGCGACGGCTTGAGCGTCGCGCTCCAGGAGACGTTCGCCCCGGGGAAGCCCAGGTTGTAGAGGAAGTAGTACGACCACAGGCGGCCGAGGCCGCCGCGCGCGGCGAAGTACGCGAAGCCCGCGGCGGCGACGAGGGCGCCGCCGAGCGCCGCGCGGCCCAGGACGCGCGCGCGGTCCTTGCCCGGGAGACGCCAGGCCGCGCCGAGGAGGAGCCCCGCGGCGGGGAAGGCCGCCTTCGGCGTGCACCACAGCGCGAGGCCGAGCAGGACGCCCGCGAGCGGGCCCGCCTCCCGGCCGGGACGCGCGAGCGCGTACGCGGCGGCGGCGACGAGGAGCATGCCCGGGACGTCGGGGCGGATCTCGAGCGATTTCTGGGCGAAGGCGGCGAAGGCCGCGAGCCAGGCGGCGGCGAGCGCGCCCTCGAACGGCGAGGCGCCCTTTCGCGGACGGGCGGCGAGCAGGAGCGCGCCCAGCCAGAACAAGGAGACGAAGAGGCGCCCGGCGAGAGCCTTGGCGGCGGGATCGTGCGGCGGATCGACGACCGGCGCGAGCGCCGCCCAGAACAGCGGGCCGTGATGCTCGAAGAAGTCGCGGAACGGGAGGTTGCCGCGGGCGACGAGCAGGGCGGCGTGCAGGTGCTCGAGCTCGTCGGTGTCGTAGTAGCGGTGGACGGTCAGGCCGGCGCGGAGACCCGCCGCGGCGAGCAGCGCGGCCGCCAGGCCGCACCAGGCCCAGCGCCTCAGGGACATAAGGCGCGGGAGAGCGCGCGCCAGGCGTCGAACGGGATCTCCTCCGGCCGGGCGGCGACGTCGAGGCCGGCGGCCTTGAAGGCCGCGTCCACCTCCGAGCGCGGCTTGCCGAGCGCCTTGGAGAGGACGCCCGCCGCCATCTTCCGGCGCTGGGAGAACGCGGTCTTGGCCAGGCGCCAGAAGCCCTTCTCCTCGGCCGCGGGCAGGCGCGGGACCGCATGGCGGGTCAGCACGACGACCGCGGACTCCACGTTCGGGATCGGCATGAACGCCGTGCGCGGGACCTCGAAGGCCAGCTCCGCGTCGGCGCGGGCCAGCACCGACAGCGACAGCAGGCCGTAGTCGGCGCCGCCGAGCTTGGCGACGATGCGCTCGCCGACCTCGAGCTGGAACATCAGGACCGCGCGCGTCCAGCCGTCCCAGTCGAGCAGGCGCTGCAGGATGGGCGTGCCGACGGCGTAGGGCAGGTTGCCGACGACGATGAAGGGCCCGGGGCCGAGCTCGCGCAGGTCCAAGCGCAGGAAGTCCTCGTTGATCGTCTTGAGGTTCTTCGCGGCCTCCGGGCCGACCATGCCCGGGAGCTTGCCCGCGATGATCTCGTCGAGCTCGACGGCGGTCACCTGCGCGCCGGCGGCGAGCAGGCGGCCGGTCAGCGCGCCGCGTCCGGGCCCGATCTCGAGGATGCGGTCGCCGGGGCCGGCGTCGGCGAGGCCCGCGACGGCGTCGCGGGCGCCTTCGTCGCGCAGGAAGTGCTGGCTGAGCCTGGCTCCCATCTCAGACTCCCGCCGCGCTGCCGCCGCGGCGGCGGCGCAGGAGGTCCTCGCCGATCTTCCACACGTCGCCGGCGCCGAGGGTCAGCACGACGTCGCCGGGGCGGAGGTCGCGCGCCGCCTCGAGCGCCCCCGGGAAGGGCTGGGCGTTCACGCCGGCCTTGCGGACGGCGTCGATGATGACCTTGGAGGTGACGCCGGGGATCGGCTTCTCCCCCGCCGCGTAGATGTCCGTCACGAAGACCTGGTCGGCCCCTTTGAACGCGGAGCCGAACTCGCGCGACAAGAGCTTGGTGCGGGTGAAGCGGTGCGGCTGGAAGATGACGACGACGCGCTTGGCCTTCCACAGCCCCGCGACCGCGGCGAGCGTGGCGCGCACCTCGGTCGGGTGGTGGCCGTAGTCGTCGACGAACTCGACGCCGCCGGCCGCGCCGAGGCGGTCCATGCGGCGGCCGACGCCGCTGAAATCCGCCAGGCCCCGCGCGAGGCGGTTCAGGTCGAAGCCGAGGAAGTGCCCCGCCGCGAGCGCGGCGAGCGCGTTCGAGACGTTGTGGCGGCCCGCGACGCGGAGCCGAAGGGTGAGGACCTTCCTGCCCTTGTGAAGGACGTCGCAGACCGAGCCGTCCTTGCCCAGGCGGGCGTTCTTGGCGCGCCAGTCGGCGCCGGGGCCGAAGCCGAAGGTCACGACGGGCCGGGTCACTCTGGCGCGGATCGAGCCGAGCACGGGGTCGTCGGCGCACAGCACCGCCGCCCCGTAAAAAGGCAGGCGCTGGAGATGCGCGACGAACGCGTCCTTGAGCGCGTCCATCGTCTTGTAGTGGTCCATGTGGTCGTTGTCGATGTTCGTGACGACCGCGACGAGCGGCGTCAGGAACAGGAACGAGCCGTCGGACTCGTCGGCCTCGGCGACGAGGTACTCGCCGACGCCGAGCTTCGCGTTGGAGCCGATGTTCTTGAGCTGGCCGCCGATGATCATCGTCGGGCCCGCGCCGGCCTCCTTGAGCGCCATGGAGACGAGGGAGGTGGTCGTGGTCTTGCCGTGCGAGCCCGCCACCGTCACCGTCTTCTTCATCCGGCCGAGCTCGGCCAACATCTGAGCCCTCAATACCACCGGGATCCCGCGCTTGCGCGCGTACGCGACCTCGGGGTTGCCGGCGGCGACCGCCGACGAGACGACGACGACCTGGGCGCCCTTCGCGTTCGCGGCGGAGTGGCCCTCGAAGACGCGCACGCCCGCCGCCTGCAGGCGGCGCGTGGTCTCGGTGGACTTCGCGTCCGAGCCGGAGACCTTGTAGCCGACGTTGTTGAGCACCTCGGCGATGCCGCTCATCCCGACGCCGCCGATGCCGACGAAATGGATGCGGCGCACGAACGACTTCATCAGGCCCCCTTCCCGACGGCGTGTGGAGGGGGCATTTCCTCGCCTTATGGCTCGGTCGTCCTTCTTCATTTTTCCTTGTCTCCGGGGGCTTTCGAGGCCGCGGGGAGCAGCAGCCACTTCAGGCCGTCCCGGGCGGCCTTGTTCTTCGGGGAGATCTCGAGGGCCTTGCGCAGGGCCGCGACGGCGCCGGTCTCGTCGCCGATCATGACGGAGGAGACGCCGCGCCCGAGCCAGGCCGGCACCGAGGCGGGGTCGAGCTCCGTCGCGCGGCGGAACGCGCTGTCGGCGCGCTGGCCCTCGCCGACGGCGGCGTGGGCGAGGCCGGTGGCGGTCCACCAGTCGGCGTCGTCGGGATGGTCCGGCTTCTCCCCGTTCTCGGGCAGGACCTCGGCGACGAGCGCCATCCAGCCGGTGCCGATGACCCAGAGGCCCATGTCGTTGCCGACCTGGCGCGGCTGATAGCTGACCTTCGCCGGGGTCTCGCTATCAGCACGGCCGGCGTTGACCGGCCGTGTGAAGGTCAGGTTCATGCCGAGGCGGGCGTCGGTGTCGGCGGGAGCCTCGCGCATCGTCTTGCGCAGGTCGTCCATGATCCGGCTCACCTGCGTCTCGCGGGACCGCGCGTCGCCGGGCTTCAGGGCGTAGTCGCGGCGCACGGCTTGAGGGGAGGCCTCGCCTCCCGGCCCCCCTTCATGCGCGCGGGCCAGCGCCTTCTTCAGGCTGCGGCCCTCGCCGGGCTCGCTGCGGACGAGCTTGGGCCGGGGCAGGAAGACGGCGTCCACCTTCATCATCGCGCCCTGCTCGAGCGGCACGCGGCGCAGGTTCTTCTCGAAGACGGCCAGCGGGTCGGTCTCCGGCGACGGCTCCGGCTCCTTGGCCTTCGGGTCCTCGGGGGCCTCGCCGGGCCTGGCCGCGCGCTTGCCGCCCGCGTAGGCGACGGACAGCTGCAGGCCGGGGCCGCCGACCTCCGGCGTGAGATGGAACGCGTCGATCAAAGTCGAGCGGGCCCTGGAGCGGTCCCCGGCTTTCAGCTGGAGCCGCGCCAGGCGCATGCGCGCGACGGAGTCGCCGGGCTTGAGCGAGACCGCCTTCTTCAGCGTCGCGATCGCGGCCTTGTCCTCCTTCAGCCTCTCCTCGGCGCAGCCGAGCTCGAGCATCGCGTCCTCGTAGCTCGACTCGAGCTTCACGGCCTCGCGCAGCTGCTCCGCGGCGTCGGCGTCGCGTCCGAGCTTGCGGTAGAGCTGGCCGAGCTGGAAGCGGTACAGGGGATTCTTGGCGTCGAGGTCCACGGCCTTGCGGAACAGCGCCAGGGCCCCGGGCACGTCGCCGCGCGACTCGCGGATCGAACCCAGGTTCATCTGCGCGTCGGCCCGGCCCGGCTCGAGCTCGGTCGCCTTGCGGAAGGCGTTCTCCGAGGCGGCCGCGTCGCCCTTCCACGCGTGCGAGATGCCGAGCAGCAGGTAGGCCTGGGCGCTCGCCGGGTCGAGGCCGATCGCCGTGTTGTAGGAGCCGATGGACTCGTCGACCTGGCCGTTCCAGTACTGCGCGACGCCGAGCAGCATGTGCCCGACGGGGTTCTTCGGGTCGGCGGCGACGGCGCGCCGCATCTCCTGCAGCGCGAGGTCGTACTTCTTATCCTCGATGTAGCGGTGGCCCTGGCGCATGCCGCGCACGGCCTGCGCGGCCATGATCTGGTCCCAGATCGTCTGCTGGCCCGGCTCCGTCTTCTCGGCGCGGACGCTCGACGGAAGGACGGCAACGGCGAGAATGAACCACAAAGACACAAAGACACAAAGAACGGATGAAGAGTCAACGGAAAACGCCGTTGCCGTTAACTTTCTTTCCGTTCTTCGTGTCTTTGTGTCTTTGTGGTTGAAACTCTCCGTTCTCATCGGCATGCTCACGCCTCCGCCTTGAGCAGTTCGCGCAGGCGAGGCAGGATCGAGCGCAGGGCGCGGCCGCGGTGGCTGATGCCGTTCTTCTCGTCGGGGCCGAGCTCGGCGAGCGTCCTCCCGTCGGTCAAGGTGAACAAGGGATCGTAGCCGAAGCCGCCGTCGCCGCGCGGAGCCGTGCCGATCAGCCCCTCGAGCTTCCCCTCCGCGAACTCGACCTTCCCGTCGGGGTCCGCCAGGGCGATCACGGTGCGGAAATACGCCGCGCGCATCGGCCCGGTCTTGCCGTCGAGCTCGCGCAGGAGCTTGGCGCAGTTGTCGGCGAAGGTGCAGCCCGGGCCCGCGTACCGCGCGGAATGCACGCCCGGGGCCCCGCCGAGGCCGAGGACGAACAGGCCGGAGTCGTCGGCCAGCGCCCAGGTCCCGCAGGCGCGCGCGGCCTCGACGGCCTTCTTCTCCGCGTTGCCCTCCAAGGTGCCCCGGTCCTCGACGGTCTCGGGGAACGGCGGGTAGGCGTCGAGCGCGGCGACCGCCGTCCCGGAAACCCCGAGAAGGCGTGAAATCTCCGACGCTTTGTGAGCGTTGCGCGTGGCGAGGACGAGTCGGGCCGGGTGGCGGGACAAGGGATGAAATGTTATCATTTTCTCGTGAAGCCCCTCCTGCTGGCCATGCTCGCCGCGCTGACCGTCGCCGCGTCGTCCTGCCGCGGGAACACGCAGGAGGAGGACCTCTCCGACCAGGCGACTAAGGCCCGTCTCGAGGCCGTCCTGCGCGGCCGCCGCGACCTCGACCTCAAGTACGTGACCGTGGACGTCAACTCGGGGGCCGCCACCTTGTCGGGCATCGTGCCCAACGGCGACCAGCAGCGCATCATCCGCCGCCTCGCCGCGGGCGTGCGCGGCGTCGACACGGTCCTCAACAACCTCATCATACAGGAATGAACGACGCGGGCCTCCGCCGCGATCTGACGACCTGGTACGCCCGCGCCAAGCGCGACCTCCCCTGGCGGAAGGACTCGACGCCCTACCGCGTCTGGGTCTCCGAGATCATGCTCCAGCAGACGACCGTCGCCGCGGTCGCGCCGAAGTACGAGGCCTTCCTGCGCCGCTTCCCCTCGCTCGCCTCGCTCGCGTCTTCCGGAGAGGACGAGGTCCTCAAGCACTGGGCCGGGCTCGGCTACTACTCGCGCGCGCGCAACCTGCGCCGCGCGGCCCTCTCCGTCGTCGCCGACCACGGCGGAGAGTTCCCCTCCGGGTTCGACGCCGTGCTGGCGCTTCCCGGGATCGGCCGCTACACCGCGGGCGCCATCCTCTCCATCGCCTTCCAAAAGCCGTACCCGCTCGTCGACGGCAACGTGATCCGCGTCTTCTCGCGCCTGTTCGGCCTCAAGGGACGCGCGAAGGACCCGGCGTTCGTCAAGAAGATGTGGCCGCTCGCGGAGCGCCTGCTGCCGAAGAAGGACCCCGGCGACTGGAACCAGGCGCTCATGGAGCTGGGCGCGACCGTCTGCACGCCGGATTCCCCGTCCTGCGGCGCGTGCCCCGTCGCGAGGCATTGCGTCGCGTTCAAGAAGGGCCTCCAGGACCGGCTCCCCCTCCCCGAGGCCGCGCGCAAGCCGGTGCCGGTGAAGTGGACCTGCCTCTGGATCGAGAGGGACGGGAAGGTCCTGCTGTGGCGGCGTTCGGACCAGGAACGGCTGCTGAAGAACCTCTGGGGGCTTCCTGAAGCCGGGAAGATCGAAGCGGCGGCCGGGAGGCTTCTCGCCAGGGCGTCGCACTCGATCACTCACCACGCCTTGAGCGTCGAGCTGCGCGAGGCGTCCTTGGCCGGCCCGCTTCCGCTCGAAGCGAAGTGGGTTCCCAAGGGCGAGATACGGGACTCTCTGGTCTCGTCTCTCTGGCTCAAGCTTCTCGCGGGCCTCTCGGCCCGCCGCTGACTGTTTCCGGAAACAGTCCGGCTCGCCGTCGCCCCCTTTACCGGATTTTTGCCGCCGCTTCACCGAAAACTATCCATCCTGTAATGACGTTCCGCGGCCGCGGGTCTACACTGCGGATATGAGCTGGGTACTGGTGATCGAAGACGAAGAGGACATCTCCTCCTTCCTCCGCTTCGTCCTGGAGAACGAGGACTTCACGGTGAAGGTCGCGGGCAGCCTGGCCGAGGCGCGAGCGCATCTGAAAGGCGGCCTGCCGGACGCGGTGCTGCTGGACCGGGGGCTGCCGGACGGGGACGGGCTGGAGATCTGCCGGGAGCTGAAGGGCGCGGGTAAGACGCCGCCGGTGCTCGTGCTGAGCGCGCGCAAGGACCCGGCGGAGGTCGCCGAAGGCCTCGCGGCCGGGGCCGACCACTACATCACGAAGCCGTTCCAGTTCACGGACGTCATCTCGCGTCTGGCGCCGGCACGATAGCCGCGCGCGCCTCGCGCGCGACCTTCCGCAGCCGCGCGGACGCGGCCGCGTCCCGCGGCAGGGGCGCCGCCTTGAGGCGCGCCACAGGGATCTCGCCGTCGAAGCCCTTCAGGCGCGTCGTCTCCCGCGCGGCGCCCTCGAGCAGGGGCGCGACGCCGGGCTCGCGCGCCGCCGCGCCGCCGATCAGGGCCTCGCCGTCGCCCGAGAGCCTCATCAGGCGCGCCGCGGCGTTGACGGTGTTGCCGAAGTAGTCGACCTCGCCGGCGCGCTCCTCGCGGATGACCCGGCCCCAGCTGAGCCCGACGCGCGCGCGCATGAGCCGCCCGAGCGGGGCGGCCGCGCGCAGGTCGGCCATGCGTCCCTGGATGGCGGCGGCGGCCTTCACGCCGGCCTCGGCCGTCGGGAAGCTGGCCATGACGGTCTCCCCCTCGGTCTTGACGACGCGGCCGCCCCGCCGCTCGACGGCCTCGCGCACGAACGCGTGGAACGCCTTCACCGCGGCGTAGGACCGCCGCCGGCCGTACCGCTCGTAGGCGGTCGTCCAGCCGTCGAGAGAGGCGAACATCGTCGCGGCCATGTCGACCCGGACGGAATCGACGGGACGCGGCGCGTCCGGGGCGCGCGCCGCCGCGGCGGGCGCGCCTTCGGCGCCGTCCTCGGTCGCGATGGCGCCGCCGTCGGCGGACGCGGCGAGCGCGAGCGTCTTCTCCACCGCGCGGCCGTAGATCTCCGGGGCGGCCCCGGTCGCGTCGACGAGCACGCGGCCGGCGTGCACGCCGACGCGCAGCTTCGGGACCTTGGCCCCGGCGGCGGCGCGCGCGGCGCTGTCCCGCTGGATCGCCTCGGCGGCCGCGAGGGCCGCGCCGTAGGTCGGGAAGGCGATCAGGCTGCCGTCCCCGAGGCGGCGGATCACGCGCCCGTCGAACGCGGAGGCCGCGCCCTCGGCGCCGTCGACGGCGTCCCGGATCAGCGCGTGGGCGCGGCGGGTCCCCTCGGAGAGATGCAGCGCCGTCGAGTCCTTCGCGTCGAACACGAGGAGCCCCACGCCCCTGCGCTCATAGACGCCCGCGGCCGGCGACAGGTCGAGCGGCGCGGCCGGGACCGGCGCGGGCGCCGGAGGAAGCTGCGGCGCCGACGCGGCGAGCAGGGGCGCGGACGTCCCGGCGAGCGGGAGCGCGAGCGCGGGCGCCGCGGGCGCGGAGAGGGCCGGCGCGGGAGCTCCCGCCGCGAGGCGAAGGGCGATGACCGTCTCGATGACCATGCGCCGTCAGGTTAACACCTCCGCGCCGCGGCCGTCAGCGCCGACGGACCCACCTCCCCGGCGGCAAAAGGCCCACACAAAACCGTCCCGCCGCGTCTATGGGAACGCCCGCGGGCTCATGCTACCCTGTGGTCGATGACGATACACTCCACGCACCGGGTCTCGCCCGAGGAGGACGCGCGGCACCTCCTCGAGGAATGCCGCGTCATGGCGGTCGGCGTGCAGGCGCTGACCGGCTTCCTGCTGCTCTCCATCCTCACGCCCGCGCTGTACGACCGGCTCGGCGAGAGCCTGCGCCTCTGCCACCTCTCCGGCCTGGTCCTCGTGATCGTCTCGATGTTCCTGCTGCTGACGCCCGCCGCCTTCCACCGGCTGGGCGAGCCGGGCCTCTCCACGGAGCGCTTCCTCGACTCGGCGTCGCTGTTGATCGGCTGGGCGCTGGCGGCGCTCCGCCTCGGCGTCGTCGTCGAGGTCTATACCGCGGCGCGGGCCCTCGGCGCCTCTCCGGCGGCCGCGACCGGCCTGGCGGGCTTCCTGTTCATCCTGTCCTGGACCCTCTGGTCGGTGTACCCGCGCGTGTCCGCCATGCGTCTGGCGCCGCACTCGAAAGCCGACTGAGCCGGCGGCGGCCCGCCGCTCAGAGCTTGGGCTTGAAGCCCTTCTCGACCAAAGCGCGGAACACCCGGCGCTGCGCCTCGTCGATCGAGGCCGGGGCGGTGTAGATGAGCAGGTAGAACCCGCTCTTCGCGGACACCGCGACATGCTCCTCGCGCATCGGCACCTCCTTCGGGGACATCGTGCGGGGGGCGGAGAACTCGGTCGTGTCGCGCTCGAGGCGCAGGGCCTTGCGGCCCGCGACCGCGGCCTTCTCCACGGGCCCGTCCTTCCAGCCCTTGACCGGGATCGACGAGGGGCGCGTCAGGCGCTTCATGTACTCCTCGGGCGTGGCGTACTGAGGGTGGTCGGGACGCACGAAGCGCACGGAGATCAGGGAGGACACGCCGTCCGCCGCGGGCCCGGTGAACACGGCGCCGCCGGCACGCCGCTCGATCGCCCAATCGGCCGGCATGAACACCTCGTAAGAGGCGTCGACGACGGCGGGCTTCTCCTGGCGTTCCACTTTTTTGCCTCCGGCCGGCGGCGCGGCGGAGGCGCCGAGGGCGGCCGCCAGCAGAAGAGAAGCGAGTATCGGCGTCATGGTCACTCCTTGTCCAGCCCGAACGGCATCGGCACGGCGTCGATGCCCCGCTCGGTGCGGACCCCGTCGCGGGGTTCGAGGATATTGTAGCGCTCGCGCGTCGTCGCCGCCACCGCTTCCTGGCGTCCGCGCAGCGCGTTGTAGTGCTTCGCGGCGTTCGCCGCGCGCTCCCGCTCGTCCTTGACGTAACCCTCGATCGTCACGCTCGAGGCCTTCAGGACGTCGGCCTGGAAGGCCGCGTAGGTCTTGTAGGACGCCTTGAGGGCGGGGGCCCCGGCCTCCAGCCGCTTGCGCGCGGCCTCCGGCAGCGCGGCGCGGCGCTCGAGCTCCGCCTCGAGCGGCTTGGCCACCGAGTTGTGCCACAGGATCGCGCACCAAGCGCCGCCTTCCTTCGAGAGGGTCTCCGGGTAGTGCGCGTTCGGGATGGTCCGGTCGAAGTACCCCGGGCCTTCCGACTCCATGCGCTTGGCGTAGGAGAGGTCCCCCCGGACGACGCTCGAGGTCTCCGCCTCCTTCTCGGCCCAGGCGGCGAACTTCTTGTCCACGCGCAGCTTCTGCATCATGAACAGGGCGTCGGTCTGGAACGCCTCGACCTCGTCGCCCTGATGGTAGAGGCGGGGCATCTTGTTCTCGCGCGCCCAGACGTCCTGCCGGTGGTGCTGGGCCTCGTGCACGAAGGTCGAGGCGAAGATGCGGGCCAGGTTCTGCAACAGCGCGGGGTCGCGCTTGAGGGTCTCGATCGTCGCCCCGTGGGTCTTCACGTATTCCTCGACGTAGCGCTCGTTGAAGTACAAGGTGTCCCCGCCGTGATGATACCAGCCGAGGGCGCTCATGCTCGTCGTGGTGAAGGTGACCTCCAGCGGCACGCGCGCGTAGAAGGCCTTGAGGTCGTCTCCCGCGAAGGTCCCCTCCGTCTCCTTGAGCAGGGCGCTCTTGAGCATCGACGCGACCAGCTTGCGGGAGTCCGCGTCGAACTTCTGGTCGTCGCGCGGCGGCGCGGCGGCGAGCAGGGAGGCGGGGCGCTCGCCGTAGTTCTCGAAGATCTTGGCCAGCGCGGCGAGCCGGGCCTCGGTGGTGGGAGCGGAGAGCGCCTCGGCGAGCAGCGCCTTCTGGCGCGGGTCGCTGCTCATCGCGACGCGCGCGCGGGCTTCGGCCAGCGAAGAGGCCGCCTGGGTGATCTCCTCCGACCGCTTCCAGAGCCCCGACATCTCGTGGCTGCTGAGCGCCTCGGAGACCTCGTAGACGCGCGCGTAGAAGTCCGCGGCGGCCGCGGCGTCGGCGGGGTTGAGCTTCATCATCGCGTCGCGCTCGGCCAGCGCCCAGGCGCGCATCGTCTCGTGACGGGCCTTGAACGGGAGCTTGGCCCAGCCCGCGTCCTGCTTGCGCGCGACGGCCCACGCCTTCTGGCGCGCCGACAGCTTGTCCCAGTTCCACAGGACCTCGCCCAGCGAAGCGAGCGTCCGCTCGCCGATGCCGGGCAGGTTCTTCCGCGCCCAGGCCGGGAAGAGAACGCCGTCGAGGCAGAACGCGCAGTCCATGCGCTTGCTCAGGCTCTGGCGGATCGAGTGGACCGAGGACTCCCCGCCGAGCACGCCCTTGGGGTCGGCGAGCTCCGTGGCGCGAGCGAACACCTCCAGGTAGGCGGCGGGGTCTCCGGCCTTGACGGTCTCCTGAGCCCTGACGTCGCCGAGGAAGCTCTCCGCGGCCGGCAGATCGTTGCCCAGGACGATCTTGGCCCGCAGCACCCGGATGTCCGCCGTCGAGGGGTTCTCGAGGTCCGTGCCGGCGCCGGCAGCAGCCGCGGTGAGCGCGAGGAAGGCCGCCAGGAGGGCGGCCGACGGGAGGACGACGGCGCGACGAGAACGGGACATAGAGGGGTTCGGCACCCTCAGGGTAACCCCGCCGCCCCGGATATTCAAGGCCTATTTACGCCACCGGGGGGGTGACTTGCGCCGCGCGCGGAATCCGTCTAAACTGCGGTCATGTCCCATCGGGTGCTCGTGGTCGAGGACGACCTCGATATTCAAGGCTACTGCAAAACGATTTTAGAGTCCGAGGGCTTCGCGGTCGACGCCTGCGACACCGCCGCCGAGGCCCGCCGGCTGTTCGCCGCCAACCGCCCCGACCTGGCCGTGCTCGACATCGGCCTGCCCGACGGAACCGGGATGGACCTTATGAAGGAATGGCACGCCTTCCCGGGCCCCAAGGTCCCCATCCTGTTCCTGACGGCGCGCGGCGACCTGAAGACCCGCCTGGAGTGCTTCCAGAAGGGCGCCACGGACTACGTGCACAAGCCCTTCGCCGCCGAGGAGCTCCTCGCCCGCGCGAAGGTCCACCTCCAGGTCAAGAAGTCCCACGAGGAGCTCATC
>JACPFR010000052.1 GCA_016182905.1 Elusimicrobiota bacterium | reverse complement strand
GCGGAGGCGGGCACGGTCCGCTCCGCGGCGCGCCGGACGCGGGACAGGTCGTCGGCGGGCATCGCGCCCGCGGCGGCTCGGGGGACCAGCTCCTCGAGCAGCGCGGCGCCGCGCCGGGCGTCTTCGGCCTGCGCCAGCCACACCTCGAGGGCGACGGCGTCGCGCAGGCCGTCGTAGGCGCGCGCGGCCTCGGCGGCCGCGACGCGGGCCTCGGCCTCGGACGGCGGCACCAGGATCACGCGGCCGCTCGCCGCGTCGACGATCACCGCGTCGCCCTCGCGCAGCGCCCGCTCCTCGGACCCGATCACCGGACGATAGGAGTAGCCGGAGGCCGTCTGAGTCGGACCATAGGAAGGCTCGTCGAGGTACAGCGCCGGGCCGCGCTCGTCCCAGCGACCCTGGCCGAGGGAGACGGCCGGCACTCCGTGGCGGCGGGCCGCCGCGCCCGCGCGGCTCGACAGGCCGCCGCGCCGCGTCACGACGGCCTCGGCCATGCGGATCGCCGCGTCGTCGCCTTCGGCCGCCGCGTCGAGGACGAGGACGCGCCCTCCGGCCTCCGCGGCCTTGCGGTCGAAGGTCGCCCGCGCGCACACCGGGCGGCCCTGCCCGAGGCTCAGGGACAGGCCCGAGAAGGCGCCGGGAAGCGGCTCGGCGCGCGCGGACGCGGCGAGGAGCAGGAGGAGCGGGAGCGGAAGACCGCGGCTCATTTCACGCGCAGAGGTTCGATGCGCGCGAACTTCGGCAGGCCGGTGGCGGGATCGCGCAGGGCGATCACGCGGACGCCCTGGGAGGCGAGCTCGGCCGAGACGGCCTCGTACTCCCCGACCCAGCCCACGGTCTTCGCGCGCGACAGCCGCGAGGTCCCGTCGAGCGAGGCGGCGGTCTTGGCCGCGTCCTTCGGCGCGCGCTTCATGTCGGCGAGCAGCCGCGCGAGGGCGAACGGCGCGGCCGCCCTCGCGCCGCGGGGCGCGCCCGTGATCAGCGCGGCTCCGTCGGCGGCGAGCTCCGTCATCTCGCGCGCGTCGGCGGAGACGGTCTCGGCGTCGAGCCGGGCGCTCAGGCCGCGGCCGCGGCGCGTCACCGCGAAGCCGAGCTCGTCGAGCGAGGACGCGAGGGCCTCGTCGCCGCGCTCGGTCTCGAGGACGAGGGAGCCGCCCGACTCCGTCGAGCGCAGATCGGCCGACAGCTTGGCCTCGCCGTAGGCTCCAGAGCCGGACGCCCACAGCGCGTCGCCGAAGGCGGTGAACCGCAGCTCCTTCGAGGCCGCGGCGAGCGTCGCCGCCGCGAGCGCGCCCGGGCCGTCGCCGAGCACCGTGACGGGGCTCGCGCCGCGGACCTTGGCGAACGCGTCGCCGCCGCGCTCGCGCGCGTCGGACGCGTAGCGCGCCGACCAGTGGCGCAGGCCGCCCGCGCCCGCGACGATCGACTCGAGCCCGGGGGTGAGGCGGTCGGCGGGGGAGAGCGAGGCGCGCTTGACCCCGGCCTCGAACTCGGCCGACAGGGACTCCACGCGGGAGACGGCGCCGGCCTCCCCGGTCAGGGACTCGTGGGCGGCGGCCGCCTTGAGGGCGAGCGCGAACGCCCCCCGCGCGCGGGACACGGTGAGGCGGGGCGCGCCGGCGGCGCGCGCGGCGGAATCGCCCGCGGTCGCGGCCTCGCGCCACGCGAGCGCGGCCTCGCGCAGGCGCGGCATCGTCGACTCGTTCGCGGCCGACGGCAGGCCGCGGCCCGGCAGGAGCGCGGTCAGCACGTTCCAGGCCCGCAGGACGAGGTGCTTGAGCCAGGTCCAGCCGGTCCCGATCACGGCGGACGGGACGGACTCGCCCAGCGACACGCGCGCAGAGACGGCGGCGCGCACGCCGGGCTTGGCGGCGAACGCGCGGTACGCGTCGGACATCGGGGACAGGGAGAGCTTCTCGAGCTTGAGCGCGAACGACGCGGCCAGGCCGGGGACCTTCTCGACCGTCGTGCCGGGCAAAGCGGCCACGTAGGAGCCGCCGCGCTTGACGACCCAGACCCGGGGCGCGGAGGACTTCGCGCCGGCTTTGGACTCGGCGAGGGCGTTCTCGACGCCCGCCTTGAGGCGGTCGCCGTTGGAGATGAGCGGGCGGCCCGGGGCGCCGAGCAGTTCCTCCCATTTGTCGAGGGACTTCACGAGGCGGCGGGCCTCCGTCGCCTGGCCGTCGGCGGCGGCGGTATAGGCGGCTTGGGCGAGGTCGGTGAGGGACATGTCGGCCTTGCGCGCGGCGAAGGAGAGGACGGCCTTGGTCACGGCGGCGGCGGCGGCGGACGGCAAGGTCTCCGCGGCGGTCTTGACGGCCGAGGCGTAGAGCCCGGGAGCGTCGGCCGGGGCCGAGTTGTTGGCGACGCCGACGAGGCCCGCCACCTTCTCGCGCGCGCTCGAGAACTTCCCGGCCACGCCCGCGCCGCCGGCGACGTCGCCGCCGCGGGTGGACGAGTCGTAGGCGCGGTCGAGGGCCTGGCGCACGGACAGCCCGTCGCCGCCCGCGGCCTCCGCCTTGGCGCCCTGCGTGATCCCGCGGGCCGTGGCGTCGAGCGTCGAGGAGGCGCTTGGCGGAGCGTCCTTCGCGCCGGGGGCGTCCGCCTTCACCGACCCAGGGGTCCGCAGCGCCGCACCGGGCTGCGCGACCGGGACCGCCTTGGTGACGACCGGCTGCGCGGCCGTCTTCACCGGGGAGCCGACCGTCCGGATCGGCAGCGCGGCGCCGGCGACGGGAACGGCGGAGACGGGGTTGATCTGCGCGGGCGCCGCGGCGCCGTTATTGAGGACGGGGGAGGGGGCCTGAAGGCCGAGGCCGGGCTGGAGACCCAGGCCGGTCGCGTTCGCGCCGCCGAGGGTGCCGGAGGGGTTGTTGGCGCCCGTGCCGGGGACCGCGGCCGCGGAGCCGGTGTTGGTGCCTCCGGAGACGGGCTTCTCGACGACCTGGGCGGACGCGAGGGCGGACAGGAAAACGGCGCACGGCGCGAGCCGAATCAAGGCGTTGCGCATAATCGGGAGTCTCCTACTTTTATTATAGCGATTATGAGGCCGGATCCGCCGCTCGCGCCTGGGCCTTATGGCCCAGCTCCTCACTATCATACACCGGGCGCCCGTCGAACGCCAGGGCCGCGTCACCCGGAATTCACGCGGCGGCTATCGAAGCGGCGGCGCCCGATTTGGTACTCTCGAAGCCATGACCAACACCCTCGACGCCGAGCTGTGGGCGGCCCTCCTGCGCCGCCCGGACGCCTCCCTGCGCAAGCGCCTTCTGGAGATCTGGACCGCGGCGGGCGTCGTCGCGCTGATCGCCTTCGCCTGGGCCGAGCCGTTCTCCGCGAGGTTGCTCCCGCCCTGGGCCAAGCCTATCGTCATGTTCCTGCGCGGCGTGCTGCTCGTCGAGTCCTTCGGCTACGCCTACCACCGCTTCTTCCAGCACGTCGGCTGGCTGACGCGGAAGTCCGCCACCGTGCGGCGCAACCAGATGTACCACTGGCTCCACCACATGGTGATCTACCCGATCGGCGATCATTACAAGCGCGACACCGGGTACGTCGCCTCCGAGACGGGGCTGGCCCTGTCCTGGGTCGTCCCGGGCTGGATCGCGGCCTGCCTCGCGCTGTGGACGCACGGCGCCAACGTCGGCACCCTCGCCTTCGTCGCCGGCGTCGCGGTGTACGCGAAGTTCCTCGTCGACGAGACCCACTCCCGCTTCCACCTCGTCCGGCACCCGTGGAAGGACCGCGCGTACTTCAAGCGCCTCGCCGACATCCATCTGCTCCACCATTGGGACCAGGCGATGAACTTCACCATCGTGCACCCGCTGATGGACCGCCTGTTCGGGACCTTCCTCGAGCCGGACGCCCACCGCGCGCAGATCGACGCGGTGGTCTCCGCGGACGCGCTGACCTTCTCCGACGCGACGAACTGGCGCTACATGCTGAAGGAGGCCTCTCCCGCCGAGTACGCGGCGTTCATCACGCAGGCGCGCCGCCATCCGCGCTCCCTGCGCAAGATCGAGCAGCTCATCGCCTGCCTCGAGCGGCGCCTGGCGCTGCATCCCGCCGAGATCGAGGCGCTCGACCTCCATGTCCGGGCCAAGGACCTGCTGGCGCTCGTCCGGCCCGAGACGGCCGCCGCGTGACCCGCGCGCTCGTCACCGGGGCGACCTCCGGCCTCGGACGCGAGGCCGCCGTCCAGCTCGGTCGCCGCGGCTGGCGCGTGGCCGTCAGCGGCCGCCGCAAGGAGCACCTGGAGGAGACGGCGCGCCTGGTGAAGGCGGCGGGCGGCGAGCCGTTGGTCCTGTGCGGCTCGGTCACCGAGCCCGCCGACGTGAAGGCCCACTACGCCGCCGTCAAGGCCGCGTGGGGGGGCCTCGACTATGCCGTGCTCAACGCCGGCGTCGGCGACATGATGAGCGCCAAGGAGTTCAAGGCCGAGTCCGTGCAGTGGACCTTCGACGCGAACGTCTTCGGCGTCTGCCACTGGATGGAGGCGGTCATACCGGACATGCTCGCCCAGAAGTCCGGGATCATCGCCGGCGTCGCGTCGCTCGCGGGCTTCCGCGGCCTGCCCAAGTCGGGCCCCTACTCCGCCAGCAAGGCCGCGCTGATCACGCTCCTCGAGTCGGCCCGGGTCGACATGATCGGCACCGGCGTCTCCATCGTGACCGTCTGCCCCGGCTTCGTGCGCAGCGAGATGACCGACCGCAACGCCCCGGGAACGATGCCCTTCATCATGGAGACGCCCGACGGCGTCGCCGCGATGCTGCGCGGGATCGACGCGAAGCGCCGCGTCGTGCACTTCCCGTGGCAGCTCTCGTACGCGAGCAAGTACATCCTGCCCGCGATCCCGGACTTTCTGTACGACTGGATCGCGCATCAGTTCGCGCCGATGCGCGTGAAGAGACCCACGCCCCGATGAGGATCTTCGTCACCGGCGCCACGGGCTACATCGGCCGCGCGGTCGCCGAGGCCCTGCGCCGCCGCGGCCACCGCGTCTCGGGGCTCACGCGCTCGACGGCGAAGGCGAAGTCGCTCGCCGCCGCCGAGATCGAGCCGGTGATCGGCGACATGCGCGACGCGAGAGCGTGGGAGCGCGCGGCCTGGAGTTCGGAGATCCTCGTGCACTGCGCGGTCGAGTACAGCGCGGAGTACGAGGCGCTCGACCGGAAAACCGTCGACGCGCTCCTGGGGATCGGCGGCAGGGTCCTCTACACCTCCGGCGTCTGGCAGTACGGCCCCGGCGGGCCGTTCGTCGAGTCCTCGGCCGGAGCGCCGCTGATGCCGTGGCGCTCGGAGCACGAGAAGCTCGTCCTCGCCGCCAAAGGCCTCGTCATCCGCCCCGGCTGCGTGTACGGCGGGACGGGGGGGCTGACCGGCCTGTGGTTCCAGGGCGCGGTCGAGCGGAAGGCCGCGCCCATCGTCGGCGACGGCGCCAACCGTTGGGCGGTCGTGCACGTCCAGGACCTCGCGGACGTGTACGTCCGCGCGGCCGAGGGGGGGCTCGCGGGAGAGCTCCTCAACGCCGTGGACGCCTCTCGCTTCACCGTCCGGGAGATGGCCGAGGCCGCCTCCCGCGCCGCCGGCGCCGGGGGCACAGTGAAAGCCCTGTCCTTTCCAGAGGCGGAGAAGGCCTACGGGGGCATGGCGCACGGCCTCGCCCTCGACCAGCGCGTGGACGCCTCCAAGGCCGGCCGCCTCCTCGGCTGGGCGCCCCGCTTCAACGGCTTCCCGCCGGACGCGGACCTCTTTTTCGCCTCGTGGAACGCCTTCCGCTAGCCCCGGGGGGTAATTGCTATACTCGGACCACAAAACAATGACTACCCCACACGATTCGACCGCCGAAGACCTCTCCACGACCGCCCCTCTCGGGACGGACGACGCCGCCCCCGTCCTTGACACCACGCCTTACGCCGAGCCCGCGGCTTACACGATGCCCCGGTCCCCGATCGAGAACGTCCTCCTCATCGACGGCGACAACGACCCGCACGTCCCGCCGGACGCCCGCGTGACGCGTCATACGCTTGTCCGCGTATTTCTGAGACCCGGCGCCCTGCTGCCGCGCAACCTCGAGAAGCCGCTCGCGCGCCTGCCCAACTTCTGCACCGTGACCTCGCCCAAGGGCGGCGCCAACGCCGCCGACTTCGTCATGAGCCTGCACGCCGGCATGCTGCACGCCGTCCTGCCCCAGCATGTGCCGTTTCTCATGGTCACGAATGATGCGACTTTAACAGCAATGACCGCCGAGCTCCAGCGCCTGGGCCGCATGGCCACGGTCTGGACCTCGCATCGCGACATGGAAGCCGAGCTCAAGGAGATCGAGGGCACCGGCACCTACGAGAGCGCGGGCACGACGAAGGCCAAGAACAACCGCCGCCGCGGCGGACGCTCCCGCGGCGGACGCGCCGCCGCTCCCGCGCGGGGCGGCCGCTCCCGCGGCGGACGCGGGCGCTCGTCCTCCCGGTCGACGCCCCCGGAGGCGGCCTTAGCGCCCGCTCCCGTCGTCCTGCCGCCCGACACCGGCGAGCCCCGCAAGGCCGGCGGCAAGACCCTCTCCGAGGCCGCCTGGACCTACGCCTCCCGCCTTCAGCGCATCAAGGACGTCCCGTCGCGCGTGAAGACCTTGCTCAACGACATCAAGAACCGCGCCGGCAGCCACGGCTTTTCCCCCGAGGAGATCCTCGAGGAGCTCAAGCGCCATCACGGCGTGAAGGTGGACGCCCAGGGCCGCGTGCAGGTGGAGAAGGTCAAGCCCGCCGGAGAGGCGGCGCCGGAGGCCGTCGTCGAGGACAACGCGTGAACCGGCTGGCCGCCGGACTCGCGGTCCTCATCGCGACGTCCGCCTCCGCCGCTCCCGAGCTCAAGCCCGCGCCGGCGCGCACCGCGGGCAAGGTGCTGAAGTCGCAGTCCAAGATCTCGCCGAGCGCCGACGGGCCCGTCTTCCGCGAGGGGCGGTTGACGCTCCTCGACAAGGCCGGCCGCACCGAGGACCTCAAGGTCTCGCCGCGCACCAAGGTGACGCTCGACGGCAAGCCCGCGAAGTTCCAGAAGGCGGCCGTCGCCGGCGCGCTCGTGCTCAAGGGCCTTTACGACCCGAACACGAAGGAGCTCTCCGCCCTCGACCTCAAGTCCGGGCCCAAGCCCGAGGCGGACGCCCCCGGCGGCGCCGAAGCGGCGCGCGGAGAGGTCGCGAACACCGACGTCCTCAAGGGCGTCCTGACCGTGCGCACCGGCCGCCAGGCCATCCGGGAGTTCACCGTGCCGGAGACGGCCAAGATCGTCCGCGAGGCCGAGGGCAAGCCGGGAGAGGCGATCCCCTTCGAGGCGCTCCAGGTCGGCGACGCCGTCGAGGTCCTCTCGGCGGACGGCAAGGCCGCCGACGAGATCCACGCCCGCGCCGCGCGCTGATTCATGTCCGTCGAGCGCCATCTGGTCGCGCTCGAGGCCGCCATCGACGGTCCGATGACCCTCGGCCAGCTCACGCGCCGCATGCACCACGCCGGGTTCGGGCTCATCATCATCTTCGTGTGCATGCCCTTCCTCCAACCCCTGCCGCTGGCCGGGCTCTCGACCGTGCTCGGCGCGTTCATCGCCCTCCAGGGCGTCCAGCTCGTCCGCGGCCGCAGGGAGCCGCATCTGCCGGACTGGATCGCGAGGCGCCGCCTCGAGGCGAATACCCTGCACCTCCTGCTCGGCGCCGCGCGCCGCTTCTTCGCGCTCGCGGAAAAGGTGTCGCGCCCGCGCTGGCGCGCCCTGGCCGCCAACGAGCGCGCGGTCGGCGCCGGCATCGCGCTGTGCGGCGCCCTGCTCGCCCTGCCGTTCCCGATCCCGCTGTCCAACATGATCTGCGCCAGCCCCGCGGTCCTGCTCTCGCTGGGCATGCTCGAGGAAGACGGCCTGATCGCCCTGCTCGGCTGGCTCGGGATCTTCCTCACCGTCTGCTTCCACGTCGGCCTGGCCCTGCTCGGCGCCGACGGGACCCTCGCGCTGTGGCGGGCGGCGTTCCCTTAGACCTTCTCGGCGGAGTGCCGGATGTCCTTGCCGAGGACCATGAAGATCACGTCCTCGGCGACGTTCGTGGCGTGGTCGGCGATGCGCTCCAGATTGCGCGCGATCAGGATGATGTCCATCCCGCGCTGGATGGCCGACGCGTCGCTCTGCATGAGGGTGACGAGCTCGTTGAAGGTCTGGCTCTTGAGGCGGTCCTCCTCGTCGTCGCGCCGGATCACGTCGCGCGCGAGCTCGACGTCCCCGCGGGAGAACGCGTCGAGGGAGTCCTTGAGCATGCCCGCCGCGACCTCCACCATGCGCGGGATGTCGCCGAGCTTGATCTTCGGCTCCTTGAGGAGGTAGACGCCGGTCTCGGCGATGTTCACGGCCTGGTCGCCGACGCGCTCGAGGTCGGAGTTGATCTTGATGGCGGCCGCGATCAGGCGCAGGTCGCCGGCCGCGGGCTGGTGCAGGGCGATCAGCCTCAGGCAGACCTCGTCGATGTCGATGTGCAGCGCGTTGACCTGGCGCTCCCAGTCCTGGACCTTGGCGACGTGGCTGTCGTCGCGCTCGACGACGACCTTGACCGCGTAGTGGACCATCTCCTCGCACAGGCTCCCCATGCGCAGCAGCCGGCCGCGGAGGTCCTCCAGGTCCGTGTCGAAATGGCGCTTCATCGTCATCCGAATCTCCCGGTGATGTAGTCTTCGGTGCGCTTGTCGGCGGGCTTCGTGAACATCTGCCGCGTCTGCCCGTATTCGACCATTTCGCCCATCAACATGAACACAGTATACTCCGAGACCCGGGCCGCCTGCTGCATGTTGTGCGTGACGATGACGACGGTGAGCTGGTCCTTGATCTGAAGGAGCAGCTCCTCGATGCGGCCCGTGGCGATCGGGTCGAGGGCGGAGCACGGCTCGTCGAGCAGGAGCACGCGCGGCTCCACGGCGAGCGCGCGGGCGATGCACAGGCGCTGCTGCTGGCCGCCGGACAGGCCCACGCCGGGGGCGTCGAGCTTGTCCTTGACCTCGTCCCACAGCGCGGCGCGCCGCAGGCTCTTCTCCACGGTCTCCGCGATGAGCGCGCGGTCGCGCACGCCGTTGAGCACGAGGCCGGCGGCCACGTTCTGAGCGATGGTCATCGTGGGGAAGGGGTTCGGCCGCTGGAACACCATGCCGACCTCGCGCCGGAGCAGGACGGGGTCGATGTCGAGGGCGTTGCGGCCGCCGAGGAGGATCTCGCCGTCGCAGGTCGCGCCGGGGATGGCCTCGTGCATGCGGTTGAGGCAGCGGATCAAGGTGGACTTGCCGCAGCCGGAAGGGCCGATGATCGCCGTCACCGTCTTCTCGCGGATCTCCAGGTTGACGCCCTTCAGGACGGGCGCCGCGCCGTAGCCGGCCCGGAGCTCGCGCACCGACATCACGACTGCGGCGCCGGCGTCTTGCGGCGCCGATCCTTCTTTCATGGCCGGCAGCGGCATCGGTCTCATCATGTCCATAGTGGGGTTCATCTCAGTGCGAGGCTCCGCTCGACGGCCTCAGCCAGACGCGCGCGGTCACGTTGACCAGCAGCACGAAGATCATCAAGATAAGCGCCGCCGCCCACGCCTGATTGTGCCAGTCCTCGTAGGGGGAGATCGCGTAGGTGAAGATCGTATGCGGCAAGGTGGCGATGGGGTTGAGCCAGCCGTTGTCGGCGAAGCGGTTGCCGAAGGCGGTGAAGATCAGCGGCGCGGTCTCGCCGGCGACGCGCGCGAGCGCGAGCAGGGCTCCGGTCAGGATGCCGCGCCCGGCCGTCGGGAGGATGACGAGCAAGGTGACCTTCCAGCGCGGCACGCCGAGGGCGAGCGCGGCCTCCCGGATGGTGCCCGGCACCAGGCGCAGGAACTCCTCGGTGTTGCGCAGGACGATGGGGACCATGATGAAGGCGAGCGCCACCGAGCCCGACAGCGCGGAGAACCTCTTCATCGGATGCACGATCAGGGCGTAGGCGAACAGGCCGACGACGATCGAGGGGACGCCGTTCATCACGTCGGCGGCGTAGCGCACGGCGAAGGCGTACTTGCCGCGGCCGTACTCGGCGAGGTACACGCCGCCCAGGACCCCGACGGGCACGCCCATCAGGCCGGCGAGACCGACGACCTTGGCCGAGCCCACGACGGCGTTGGCGATCCCGCCGCCTTGCTCGCCGACCGGCTTGGGCAGGTTCGTCAAGAAGGCCCAGCTGATGGAGGAGGCGCCCTTCCAGGCGATGTAGCCGAGGATGGCGAGCAAGGTCCCGGAGGCGACGGCGGCGCACACCGCGGTCAGCGCGAACATCAGCGCGTTGACCTTCTTGCGGCGGGCGTACAGCGCGTCGTTCATTTGCGGACCCCGAGCCGGTACAGCATGAGGCGCGCGGCGCCGTTGACGACGACGGTGACGGCCATCAAGGTCAGCCCGATCGCGACGAGCGCGGAGAGGTGGGCGTCGCTCGCGGCCTCGGCGAGCTCGTTGGCGATGACGGCGGCCATGCTGTAGCCCGGCTCGAGCAGCGAGGCCTTGATCTGGGGAGTATTGCCGATCACCATCGTGACCGCCATGGTCTCGCCGAGCGCGCGCCCGAGGGAGAGGAACACCGCGCCGACGATGCCCGAGCGGGCGTAAGGCAGGCTCACGCCGCGCACCACCTCCCAGCGGGTGGCGCCGAGGGCGTACATCGCCTCCTTGAGGGGGCGGGGGACGGTGAGCAGGACCTCGCGGGTGATGGTCGTGATGTAGGGCAGGATCATGAAGGCCAGTATGAGCCCGGCGGTGAGCATGCCGACGCCGTAGGGCGAGCCCGCCGCGCGCACCGCGGGGACGAGGAGGAAGATGCCCATCAAGCCGAGGATCACGCTCGGCACCGCCGCCAGGAGCTCGATGGCGAACATGAGGACCTCGGCGAGCCGCTTCGGCGCGAGCTCGGTCAGGAACACGGCGGCGCCGACGCCGAGGGGGACGGCGACCAGCAAAGCGAGAACGGAGGAGACGGCGGTGCCGTACAGGAACGGGAGCGCGCCGAACGAGTCGGCGACCGGGTCCCAATCCGAGGTCCAGAGGAAAGAGAGGCCGAAGGTCCTCCAGGTCTCGGCGGACTCGCGCGCGAGCTGCCAGGCCAGCGCCAGGGCCGCGAGCAGGATGACGCCGGCGAAGCCGGCGATGACCCGGCGAAAAAGGCGGTCCCCGGCTCTCTCGCGAGAGCCGGGGACCTTGCGGACGCGGTCTGAGACCGCGGCAATCATCCTATTTTATGCTCTCGATGGTCTTGGCGACCATGGAGTTGACCGAGTCGGGAAGCGGCGCGTAGCCGAGCGCGCTCGCCATGCCCTGGCCGTCCTTGAGCATCCACTTGAGGAAGTCCTTGAGGACCGCGCCCTTGTCGCCGGCGTTCTTCTCGTAGATCAGCAGCCAGGTGAAGGTCGAGACCGGGTACGCGGCCTCGCCCTCGGCGTCGGTGATCGACACGCGGTAGTCCTTCGGCATCTTGGTGCCCGCGGCGGCGGCGGTCACCGACGGGATGGACGCCTTGACGAACTTGCCGGCCTTGTTGAGGACCGACGCGTAGGAGATGTCGTTCTGCTTCGCGTAGATCAGCTCGACGTAGCCGAGCGCGTTCGGGGTCTGCTTGACGAGACCGGCGACGCCCTCGTTGCCCTTGCCGCCGAGGCCGACGGGCCACTTGACGGCGGTGGCGACGCCGACCTTCGACTTCCACTCCGGGCTGACCTTGGAGAGGTAGTCCACCCAGCAGTAGGTCGTGCCGGACCCGTCCGAGCGGTGCACGACGGTGATGGCCGCGTCGGGGAAGGCCGCGCCGGGGTTCAGCTTGGCGATGGCCGGATCGGTCCAACGGGTGATCTTGCCGAGGAAGATGTCGGCCAGGACGGGGCCGGACAGCTTCAGGTCCTCGATGCCCTTCAGGTTGTAGGCGGGAACGACGGCGCCGAGCACCGCGGGGATGTGGAGGATCTTCCCGTCCACCTTGAACTGCTGCTGGTTGGTCATCGGGCCGTCGGTGGCGCCGAAGTCCACGGTGCGCTCGGTGATCTGGCGGATGCCGCCGCCGGAGCCGATCGACTGGTAGTTGATCTGCAGCTCGGGCTTGACCTTGTGGTACTCGTCGAACCACTTGGAGTAGATCGGATACGGGAAGGTGGCGCCCGCTCCGTTGAGCGTCTTCATCTGCGCCGCGGCGGGGGCCGCGACGAGGAGGGCGATCAGGCTGAGAGTGCGGTTCATTTTAATCTCCGTGAAGTCATGATATGGGTCCAATGTGACGAACGCGTGACGATTGCGTCTGCGGCTCGTGACGTCCGGCCGCGAGCGGCCGGACGCAGATGCCGATCGAAGGCCTTCAGCATCTAGAACTTGACCGACATGTCGATCTGCAGGCGGTTGATCGCCTTGTCGAGGTTCGTCGCCGCCGTCGGCGTGACGCCCGCCACGGTCGGGAAGCTGCGGTCGAGGGCGTCGGTGACGAAGCCCTTCACCTTCAGCTGCATCCAGTCGCGGGGGTTGTAGGCGACCCACGCGATGTGGCCGACCCGGTTCGTCCCGCCGTCGCCGAAGTCCGAGTCCGTGACGTCGGAGACGGTGGCGTCGATCTGGGAGTATTTCTTGAAGTAAGCGGCCTCCCACTGACCCTGCTTCTTGGCCGCGCCGGCGATGAAGCCGAACTGGTAGCCGTCCCGGCCGACCGGACCCTGGATCCTGTCGTTGTGGACCTGACGGAAGTTCCGGATCACCGTGCCCTGGAAGGCGAGGGGGACCGAGCCGATCCAGGAGGACAGCTGAGCCGTGACCTCGCCGACGCCGAAACGCGCGGCCAAGGAGCCGTTGGTCAGACGCCGGTTTCCGTCCTGCACCGTGGTCTGGCCGAAGCTGGAGCGGTTCTCGTCGCTCCACTTGTGGTAGGCGCCGGCCAGGCGCAGGCGGCTGTCGAGCGGCAAGGTCTTCTCGACGCCGAGCTGCTGCGAGAAGTACCACTGGTTCTTGCCCGAGTTCGAGTCCTCGTCGGCGACGGCCTGCAGGCCGTTGGCGAACACGGACAGCTCCGGTCCCGCGAACACCCGCTCGAGGCTCTCGCCGAAGCCCTCGGGGTTGAAGTCGTCGTCCCAGACGATGTCCGAGGAGTAGACGCGCCAGAGAGGATTGGCCATGCGGCCGGCGTGGAGGGCGGCGGTCGCGTCGTCGTGGATGACGGGCTTCCAACGGAGGTTCATCAGGTCGATCCAGATCTGCTTCTGGCCGCTGAGGTTGTCGTAGCTCTGGTTGGTCGAGACCTGCTCGCCGGTGCCGGAGCCGAGGCGGATGACCGCGGTCAGGTTCTCGGGAAGCTCGATCTCGGGGCCGAAGCGCAGGCGGTAGCGCAGGCGGCCGCGGTCGTTCTGGCCCGCGCCGCGCTTGGCGCTCATGTCGTCGCGCAGGCGGATGTCGCCGGAGAACTTGATGGACTGGATGGTCTCGGACAGCTTGAGCTTGTCGAGCTGGGCGGAGGCGGGGACGGCGGCGAGGGCGAGAAGAGCGGCGAGGAGGAATGTAGGTTTCATGGACACAGAGTAACGCATCCATGACGAATGGTCCGTACTGCGGGGGTCAACTCCGCGTGACGAACGCGTGACGCCAAGCCCAGCGATTATGTGCCCCGCAGAGCTGACGGACGTTCGCCGGATCGTCGGATCGCCCTCCCAAGGACCACGGGACGATGTGGTCGAACTGAAGGAACCGGCGCTCGCCGCACCTGATCCCATCTCGAGAGACGAAGGCACAGCGATCCTCATCGCGGTCTCGCACCTTTCGCTTCACCCAATCGGGGATGCGCCGCGTCTGGTCGGCGAGAGGACGCGAGTCAGGATCAGGCCGCGCCTTCCGCCGGTCCGGATCGACCGCGTCGAGCAAGGCGTCGAGCGCCGCCTCGAAGATTGTCTCGACGTCGCCCATCGGGAATCTGTGCGCCAGCAGCTCTCGCACCCGCGTCAGCTTGGCTTCCGCGGCCTCCCCGAGAGTGAACACGTGCTCGGTCCGGAATTTGAACGCCGGACCGGATGCGAGTCCCATTTCGGGCTGCTCGCCTTTGACGTGGACCGCTTCAAAGCCGCCGAGGATCTTCTCCTTTTCGACCACGGCGATCACTCGCGTTCTTTCCGGCGGAGCGATGGGCACCGGGCTCATCGCGGCCGCCATCCTCTTGAGCTGATCCATCGACGCGCCTTCGGCCCGCGCCAGGACCTCCTCGTGGTTCGTCTGCGTCAGGTGGTCGCGAAGGAGCACTATCGCGGTGAGATGGATTTTTCCGGCTCGCAGCAGCCGCAGGATCACGGGATATTTGCGGCTCTCCTTCGCGACCGCGACGCGCCGGTAAGCCGTCCGTTCGCAGTACCCGAGCACTTGCGTGCAATACATGAACAAGGAGGGGAAAGACTTCGGAAGCACGGCACGTCGCGCGTGCAACTCGCCCAGGATCGCGAGAACATCCACCAGATGGGCGCGCTCGCTGATATTCCTGCTCTCCAGACGCCTGAACAGCTCGTCATCGGAGGATTCGCAGCAGAATCGCAGCAGCTCGGTTATCGGGTCGGCTATGGGGTCCATACCTACTATACGAATGACCCCCCGAAAAAGTTGCATCAACCTGCCACTTTGGCAGGTAAAAAATTACGCGGCTTTGAGCGCGAAGAAGAAGGTCGACCCGCCGGGCTGGCGGCTCTCGACCCAGACGCGGCCGCCCTGCGCCTCGACGAGATGCTTGACGATGGCGAGCCCCAGGCCGGTCCCGCCGGCCTCGCGCGAGCGGCTCTTGTCCACGCGGTAGAAGCGCTCGAAGACGCGCGCCAGGTCGGTCTCGGGGATGCCCACGCCGGTGTCGCGGACGGAGGCGACGGCCTCGGCGCCCTTCGCCTCGAGCGCGATCTCGACGCGCCCGCCGGGCTCGGTGTACTTGATCGCGTTGTCGATGAGGTTCGCGAGGACCTGGCGGACCTGCTCGGAGTCGGCGAGCGCCGTCAGAGGCCCGGACGAGAGCGTCGCCAGGGACACTCCGCGCTCGGTCGCGGCGGGGGCGAAGCGGCGGGTGACGTCCACCGCCAGCGCCCGCAGGTCGGTCGGCGCGAGGGTCGGCTGGCGGTGCCCGGACTCTATGGAGGAAAGGTCGAGGAGGTCGTCCACGAGCTTGGCGAGATGGACCGCCTGCTCCTCGATCGTCGCGAGGAAGCCGAGGCGGTTCTCCTTGTCGTCGACCGCGCCCTCGCGCAGGGTCTCGGCGAAGCCCTTGATCGACGACAGCGGCGTGCGCAGCTCGTGGCTGACGTTGGCGACGAAATCGCGGCGTACCAGCTCGAGGCGGCGCAGGCGCGTGATGTCGTGGAGCACGACGAGAGCGCCGGCGGCCTTGCCGCCCTGCTGGAGGGGGGCGGCATGGGCGTCGAAGACGAGCTCGTCGGGGGAGAACAGCCGGAGCTCGCGCGCCGCGGGGGCGCCGCCGCGAAGGACCTCGCCCACGAGCTCGGCGAGGCCGTGATGGCGCAGGCTCTCAAGGTGGCCGCGCCCGCGCGCCTGCTCCGCATCGATGCCGAGCAGGCGGGACAGGGCGGGGTTGACGAGCAGGACGCGGCCCTCCGCGTCCACGGCGACCACGCCCTCGGCCATCTGGTCGAGCACCGCCGCGAGGCGGCCCTTGTCGCGGGACAGCTCGCCGATCGTCTCCTCCACCCGCGCGGCCAGGACGTTGAGCGTCTCTCCGAGGAGGGCCCGCTCGTCGCCGCCGAGCGGCCCGCGCACCCGCGCGCCGTACTCGCCCGCCGCCAGCCTCTTGGCCACGGCCGCCATCTCCTCGAGCGGGCGGCCGGCGACCCGCGCCAGCAGCCACGCGAGCGTCAGCGCCGCGGCGAACACCGATAGGGCCGCCCACAAGACGAAGCGCCGGGCCAAGGCGACCCGGCGCGCGACTTCGGTGAGGGGAAGAGACAACCGGACCGCGCCCCGGACCCCGCCGCCGGGGGCCGGAACGGGCGCGGCGGCGTACAGATGATGGACGCCGATCGTGGCCGAGCGGCGCACGGCGCTCGCTTCGCGGCCTAAGAGCGCCGCGGCGACCTCGGGGCGGGCGCGATGGTTCTCCGCGTGCGAGAGGCCCTCCTCGTCGAGGCTGGAGTCGCCGAGCACCGCGCCGTCGCGATCGATCACGGTGGCCCGGCATTCGCAGGCGGCCCCGAGGGCCTTCGCGTCGGGCGTCGATTCCCGCGCGCCCAGCCGCGCCTGGATCAGCAGGGAACGGGTCAGGTCGCCGGTGAGCTCCCGCCCGAGGTCCTCCGCGAAGACGAGCCCCAGCGCCCCGATCGCGGCGGCCAGCAGCGCGCCGACGGCCAGCGCCAATCGCGGGGCGAAGCGGCCCGCCGGGCGGCTCATGCGTCCGCCTTGATCCGGTAGCCGACGTTCTTGACGGTGGCCACGAGCACGCCCTCGGGCCCCAGCTTCTCGCGCAGGCGCGCGACGTGCTGGTCGATCGTGCGCGTGTCGATCTCCATCGAGCGGTCGTAGCCCCAGACCTTCTCGAGCAGCTGGTCCCGGGTGAGCGCCCGCCCGC
Source organism: Elusimicrobiota bacterium (assembly GCA_016182905.1). Classification (NCBI taxonomy): domain Bacteria; kingdom Pseudomonadati; phylum Elusimicrobiota; species Elusimicrobiota bacterium. The sequence goes on along the minus strand of JACPFR010000052.1, from coordinate 80,911 downwards.
CGGCGGAGAGCAGCAGCTTGAGGAACTCGAACTCCTTCGTGGTCAGGGCGACCGCCTTCCCGCGGACCGCGACCTCGTAGCGCTCGGGGTCGAGCGTGATGCCGCCGGCGCGCAGCACGCCGCCGGGGGCGGACTCCGACACGGGCGCGGCGCGGCGCAGGAGTGCCTTCACCCGCGCGATCAACTCGCGCACGCCGAAGGGCTTGGTCACGTAATCGTCGGCGCCGAGCTCGAGGCCGAGCACCCGGTCCATCTCCTCCTTGCGGGCGGTGAGCATGATGACGGGGACGCGCGTCTCGCGGCGGATGATCTTCAGGAACTCGAAGCCGTCGAGCTTCGGCATCATCCCGTCGAGCACGACCAGGTCGGGACGCTCCTTGCGCAGGGCCGCCAGGCCGGCCTCGCCGTCGGCGGCGGAGATCACGCGCCAGCCCTCCTTCTCGAGGTTGTACTTGAGGAGCTTGACCAGGTTCCGGTCATCCTCGACGACGAGCAGCTTTTCCTGCGCCACGACGACATGTTTCCATTTCGCGCCGCGGGAGTCAACGCATCTGAAGCGGCCCTCGCATTGCGGGGGGGCCGCGCTATCCGCTATCATCTCCGAGCCGTCACGCGTTCGTCACGCGTTCGTCCGCCCGATTTTACGCAGAGAGGATCCCGCCCATGGCCTTCAGCTTCATCCCCAAGGAAGAGAAGTTCTTCGAACTGTTCGAGGCGCAGGCGGCCCACAGCGTCGCGGCCGCGAAGCTGTTCCGCGAGATGGCCCAGAAGTGGAGCCGCGAGACCGGGTCCTTCGACAAGCTCCGCGAGATCGAGCACGAGGCGGACATCACCACCCACGACATCTACGAGAAGCTCAACCGGACCTTCGTGACGCCCTTCGACCGCGAGGACATCCGCGAGCTCGCCAGCGAGCTCGACACGATCACCGACCTCATCGAGTCGGCGGGCCAGCGCATGTTCCTCTACCAGATCGACAAGAGCACCGACGACCTCGTCCAGCTCACCGACATCCTGTGGCAGGCGACCGAGCAGGTGCGCAAGGCGATCAAGGAGCTGCAGAACCCCGAGAAATCCCGCCACGTGATGGACTACTGCATCGAGATCAACCGCCTCGAGAACGCGGGCGACCACGCGCTCGGCGTCGCGATCGGCAAGCTGTTCCAGGGCAAGCCCGACCCGCTCGAGGTCATGAAGTGGAAGGAGATCTACGAGACCGTCGAGCACGCCATCGACAAGTGCGAGGACGTCGCCCACACGCTCGAGACGATCCTCGTCAAGCAGGCCTAGGCGATGCCGCCGCATCTGTCCGCGTCCGTCCTCTTCGTCATCGGGCTCGCGTACCTGTTCGACTTCCTGAACGGGATGCACGACTCGGCCAACTCGATCGCGACCGTCGTCTCGACGCGCGTCCTGTCGCCCAGGCACGCCGTCGTCTGGGCGGCGTTCTTCAACTTCGTCGCCTTCGCGGTGTTCGGCGTGCACGTCGCCAACACCATCGGCAAGGGCCTCGTCGACCCGGCCGTCGTCGACACCGCGGTCGTCGCCGGGGCGCTGATCGGCGCGAGCATCTGGTCCTGGATCACGATCAAGCTCGGCATACCCGTCTCCTCGTCGCACTCGCTGATCGGCGGCATGGTCGGCGCCGGCATCTCGAAGGCGGGGACATCGGTCCTGCAGTACGACAAGCTCAAGACGACCGTGGCCTTCATCTTCCTCTCGCCGATGATCGGCATGCTCTTCGGCTTCCTGCTGATGGTCGCCGTGTTCTGGATCTACCGGCGCAAGGCGCCGAGCCAGGTGGACCGTACCTTCCGGGTCGGCCAACTGCTCTCCGCCGCCCTGTACAGCCTCTCGCACGGCGGCAACGACGCCCAGAAGACGATGGGCATCATCGCGGTGCTGCTGTTCTCGAACGGACTCCTGGGCGAGAAGTTCTACGTGCCGTTCTGGGTCGTCATCAGCTGCCACGCGGTCATCGCACTCGGCACCATGATGGGCGGCTGGAAGATCGTCCACACGATGGGCAACAAGGTCACCAAGCTCAAGCCCGTCGGCGGCTTCTGCGCCGAGACCGGCGCGGGGCTCTCGATCATGATCTGCTCCTTCATGGGCGTGCCCGTCTCGACCACCCACACCATCACGGGCGCGATCGTCGGCGTCGGCTCGACCCAGCGCCTGTCGGCCGTGCGCTGGGGCGTGGCGGGCCGGATCGTCTGGGCGTGGTTCCTCACGATCCCGTTCGCCGCGATCTGCGCCGGCTTCACCTACCAGGTCGTCAAGCTCTTCTTCTAGCTCAGCCGGCGCAGGCGAGTTGGTGCCAGGCCTCCCATTATCCCATTACTCGAGTAATGGGATAATGGGAGGCCTGGCACCTTTATAGACGGCGCAGGACCTTCGGTGGGAGCGACCACGCCAGGACGGCGGAGCCCGCCGCGGCCTTCGGAGTCTCCAGCAGGACGGCCTGCGCCTTCTTCATCGCGACGAAAGTCCGGGAGGACCCCGCCAGCAGCCAGGAGATCACCCGCGACAGATGCGGCTCGTGGCCGACGAGGACGACGCGCTCGCCGTCGAGCCCCGACAGCCAGCCCGCGAGGCTCGCCGGGGAGCGGTGCGGGAGCAGGAAGTTCGTCTCCGCGAGCGGCGCCCCGAGCGCCTTCGCCGCGATCTCGGCCGTCTCGCGGGCGCGGGTCCACGGGCTCGTCGCGACGAGGTCCGCGGTCTCGACGAGCCTCGCCAGGCCCTTGGCCGCCTCGCGGGCGCGCTTGCGCCCGTCGGGCGTCAGCGGCCGCTCCGAGTCCGGGCGCCCGGTCCGGGCCCAGTCCTCGCGCTCGCCGGCGGGCGCGTGCCTCAGGAAAATGATCTCCATCGTCGATATGATATCCTAAAACCCCGATGAGCCGACTCGACGATTTCACGAGCCTCCTGTTCCGGAAGCTGGCGATCGACGACCTCCATTTCGTCGAGATCGAGTGCAAGAAGCGCGTCGCGCCCGAGGAGGCCGGGGACCTGCGCGACTGGCTCCTCGACCGCAAGGGCGTCAGGCACCAGAAGAGCGCCTTCTTCTTCGACCAGTTCCTCGACACGCCGTCCTTCGATCTCCTGAAGAAGGGCGCCAGCCTGCGCCTGCGCTACAAGAAGAACGGCACCGCCGTTTATCTTCAATATAAAGGTCCCGGGTTCACCCGGGACGGCATGCTGTACCGCTCCGAGTTCGCCTCCGAGCGCCTCGACAAGCTCGTGCGCGAGGAGAGCCACCACGACATCGTGAAGTTCACCGACTTCAGCGTGGACGCGATCTTAAGGAAGCACGCGGGGCCGGAGATGGGGCAGGCGATGCGCCGCCATCTGGGGGCGCGGACGGTGCGCCGCATCACGAGCGGCCCGATCATCGCGCTGTACCAGAAGGAGAAATTCGAGGTGGACCTGGGCAGCGCCTTCCTCGAGCCCTCCCTCGACCGCGTCTCCGCCTTCTACATCGCCAAGCGCGGCCTGCACGCGCTCTCGACCTTCTGCGAGTTCGAGAACGAGATCAAGGCCGAGGGCGGCTCGCTCGAGGACAAGCTCGAGCACCTCGACGAGATGCTCGACTTCAACAAGGCCGTCGAGAAGAAGTTCGACCTCCGGCGCGAGCCGCTCGACAAGTACCACCGCTGCGCGTCGTTCTTCCTGAAGTAGCGCGCGCCGCGCGGCTACGCCCGGGGCGCTTCGAGCTTCTTCAGGCGCGAGTCCAGCAGAAGTCCGGCGAAGCCGTCCATGCGGGAGTTCAGGTCGGAGATATCCCTTTTCGTGGCCATATTCTCCTTCAATTCGACCAAGGTGCCGGCGATATTCGCCACGACCACCATCACCCGGTTGAGGGTCGAATCGATTCGGCCGACCGACTCTTTGAGTTCGTTGATCTCGCGTCGCATGTCGTCGGCCATTGTATCGCACCTTTCCCCGGCCCACAAGGGTCATAGGGCCTACTATTCATACGATCGAGGGCTCCGAAAAGTTCCATCGGGCGCCCGCCGCCGGGAGGATCGGGGCGTCAGCGGAACAGCTTACGGGCGTTGGCCATCTCCATCGGATGCATCTCCGTGTCGCCCGCGGCGCGCTTGCTCAGCCACAGCGTCTTGTCCTTGGAGGCGAACAGCGCGGCGTACTGGGCCTCGTTGGGATTGAAGATCAGCTGGAGCACTCCCTCCGAGTGGTCCACGGCGAGCACGACCACGTTCTGCATGATCGTCGCGGTCACGTCCTCCTTCCGCGCGCTCTCCTTCTCGCCCAGCTCGGCCGCGAAGGTCACCATGACGTCGACGCGGTCGCCGGGCTCGATGAAGCGCAGTTGATGGGACGGGAAGGGCAAAGCCATCGCGCGGTAGCCGGCGGGCAGAGCCGGCGCCTTGGAGACGGCGGGAGCCGGAGAGGCGGCGAGGACCGGGGCGGCGGCGAGCGCGAGGATCGCGGCGACGATTCGGATGTTCATGAGGGGCACCTCCGTGCGCCCTCAGCTTAGGCGGATCGCGTGTCGCGGCCGTTACGGGAGGTTAACTTTTCGGTAAAGCCGCGGCGGCGGGCTTGGTGCGGTCGGCGAGGGCGGTGTCGCGGTAGTCGGAGCGCGCGAGCGCCTCGAAGAAGGTCTGGGAGCGCACGAGCGACGCGCCGGGGCCGGGGGTCACGCGCGAGTAGGAGCCGTCGGGCTTGAGGCCCCAGGCCTTCTGGTTGTCGGCCAGCCCCTTGCCCAGGATGGTGTCCCGGACGTAGCGCTTGAGCTGGAGGTCCTTGACCGGGAAGGCGACCTCGTAGCGCGAGTAGAAGTTGCGCGGCATCCAGTCCGCGCTCGACAGGTACATCTTGCGGGCGCCGCCGGCGCGGAAGTAGTAGATCCGGCTGTGCTCGAGGAAGCGGTCGACGACGGACACGACCCGGATGTTCTCGGACATGCCCGCGATGCCGGGGCGCAGGCAGCAGATGCCGCGCACCAGCAGCTCGATCTTCACGCCGGCGTTCGAGGCCTCGTAGAGCGCCTCGACGATCTCCGGGTCCTGGAGCGAGTTCATCTTCGCGATGATGTGGCCCTTGCCGGTCTCCTTGAAGAAGCGCGCCTCCTCGCGGATCAGGCGCAGCATCTCGTCGTGCAGGTTGACCGGCGCGATGAGCAGCTCCGCGAGGCCCTCGGGGCGGCGGCCCTTGGCGAGCGCCTCGAAATAGGAAAGAGCCTCGCGGCCGAGGACTTCATCGGCCGTGAGCAGGCCCAGGTCGGTGTACTGGCGCGCGGTGACGGGATGGTAGTTGCCGGTGCCGAGGTGGGTGTAGGCCCGCTCGACGCCGTCCTCCTCGCGCACGATCGAGGTCACCTTCGAGTGCACCTTGTAGCGTCCGAGATGCGGGACGACCTTCACGCCGGCCTTGCGCAGCGCCTCGGCCCAGCGCAGGTTGTTCAACTCGTCGAAGCGGGCCTTGATCTCGATGTAGGCGGTGACCTTCTTGCCCGCCGCGGCCGCGGCGATGAGCGCGGCCATGATCGGGGAGTCGAGGCTGGTCCGGTACAAGGTGTGGTAGATGCGCTTGACCCCCGGGTCGAGCGAGGCGGCCTCCAGGAACTTGACGACGATGTCGAAGGCGTCGTACGGGTGGTGGAGCAGGATGTCCTTGCGCCGGACGATCTCGAACGCCGACGAGGGCTTGCGGAAAGGCGCGGGGACCTGGGGCTCGATCGGCGGATAGCGCAGGCCGGGCTTGGGCGCGTCGATGCGGGCGAGCGTGCGCATGTCGAGAGGGAGGTCGAAGCGGTACAGCGCGGACGAGTCGAGGCCGAGCGCGGTGGCCAGGAACAGGGCGCCCTCGGAATACGCGGGAGAGTCGACCTCGAGGCGGACGACCTTCGCGTTCGAGCGCCGGTTGACGGCCTCGAGGATCTGGTCCTCGAGGTTCTCCTCGTCGTCCGGGCGCCATCGGAGGTCCGCGTCGCGGATGATCTTGAACGGGAAGGTCTCGATGACCTCGCGGTCGGGGAACAGGTCCTCGGCGCGGTCGGCGATCCAGCGCTCGACGAGGGCGTAGCGCTTGACGCCGTCCTTCGTGGGGAGCGTGATCAGGCGCCCCTCGCGGTCCTCGATGGTGATGACCGCGTACTCGCGCGGGAAGCGCACGAACACGTGCAGCCGCGCGCTGGCGAGCGCGGGCGGCGGCTCGGGGTAGCGGCGCACCATGACCTTGAGCCTGGGCAGGCGCTCCTGCACCTCGGTGTCGGGCGCGCGCTCCTCCAGGAATTCCGAGATGATGTCGACGCCTTCGGCCCGCAAGGCGTCGATGATGTCCCGCAGCACCTCGGCCTGGCGCGACTTCTGGCGCAGGGCGTGCTCGCGGATCTGGGCGAGGACCTGGCGGGCGGTCATGCCGTCGAGGAAGCGGTGGCCGGCGCTGCGGCGGGCGACCTTGCCGATCTCGGCCACGCGGGTCATGAAGAACTCGTCGAGGTTCGAGCTGACGATGGTCGCGAAGCGCAGGCGCTCGAGGGCGGGCACGGTCGGGTCGGCCGCCTCGGACAGGACGCGGTCGTTGAAGGCGAGCCAGGACAGGTCGCGGTTGAAGAAGCGCTCCGCCGCCTTCAGGCCGACGGCCTGGGGGGAGGTCGCGGCGGGAGCCGCGTCGACCTTGAGGGGGAGGATCTTGGACCGTGCCATCGCGTCTATGATAGCTCTTTGGCCCATGGCGGGTCCTCCGAGCATGTAACGAACGAATGACGGGAAATATCGTACAATAGTTCGATGACGCCCGAGCAGGTCCTCAAAGACGTCTTCGGCTACCCTTCCTTTCGCCCCGGTCAAAGGGAGATCATCGACGCCGTCCTGGCCGGGCGCGACTGCGTCGGCGTGATGCCCACCGGCGCGGGCAAGTCCCTGACCTACCAGATCCCGGCCCGCCTATTAAAAGGCGTGACCTTGGTCGTCAGCCCGCTGATCTCCCTGATGAAGGACCAAGTGGACGCCGCGGTGTCGGTCGGCCTGCGGGCGACTTTCCTCAACTCGAGCCTCACGCCGGACGAGCGGCGGGAGCGCATCGACGGCCTCCAGCGCGGCGATTACGAGCTCGTGTACGCCGCGCCGGAAGGCCTGGAAGCGGGGGCGGGGGCGGCGCTGTCCGGAGCGAAGCTCGCGATGATCGCGGTGGACGAGGCCCATTGCATCAGCCAGTGGGGGCACGATTTCAGACCGGCGTACCGGAACCTGAAGGGCCTCAAGGAAAGGTACGGAGTACCCATATTGGCTCTGACGGCCACGGCAACGTTGCCTGTCACCAACGACATCGTCGAGCAGCTCGCCATGGCCGAGCCTCTCCGCGTCAGAGGCTCGTTCTTCCGTCCCAACCTTCACCTGTCCGCTTATCTCAAGACCGGGGAGAAGGCCGCGCCGCGGCCCGGGACGGTCAACGACACGAAGAACTCGATCCTGCGGCTCGTGCAGGGGCGCAAGGGGCAGAGCGGCATCGTGTATTGCCTGTCGCGGAAGTCGGTCGAGTCGATGGCCGAGTTCCTGTCGGGACGGGGCATCAAGGCCCTGGCCTACCACGCGGGCATGGAGTCCTCCCAGCGAGAGCACGTTCAGGACGCCTTCAAATCCGACGACGCCGACGTGATCGTCGCGACCGTCGCCTTCGGCATGGGCATCGACAAGCCCGACGTGCGCTTCGTCATCCACCGCGACATGCCCCGCTCGGTCGAGTCCTATATCCAAGAGGTCGGCCGCGCGGGGCGCGACGGCGCGCCGAGCGACTGCGTGATGTTCTACTCCTGGGCCGACGTGATGAGCTATGAGCGCCTGGTCTCCGACCTGGAGCCGTCCCAGGCCGAGTGGCACCGCTCCCGCGCGCGAGAGATGTTCCGCACCATCGACCGCCGCGCCTGCCGCCACCAGACGATGGCCAAGCACCTCGGCGAGGACATGCCCCCGTGCGGCGCCTCCTGCGACGCCTGCGGAGGTCTCGACCCCGTCGGCTCCGCGCCCGCCGTCGCGGCGCCGCGCAAGATGTCCTTCGGCGTCCGCGCCCCGTCGGAGACCGCGTCGACCTCGGCGGGCAACTCGATGTTCTCCAAGCTCAAGGCCCTGCGCAAGAAGCTCGCCGACGCGCGGCACGTGCCCGCCTACATGGTCTTCAACGACGCGACCTTGATGGCGATGTCCTCTCAGATGCCGAAGAACGAGGAGGAGATGCGCCAGGTGTCCGGCGTCGGCCCGAAGAAGTGGGTCGAGTACGGCGAGATATTCCTCGCCGCGCTGCGCGAGGGCTGAATCCGCCGCTATCGCGCCCGACTGTTTCCGGAAACAGTCCCGCGAGTCCGCTGAAGCTCGGCCGGTCCGTCAGCCGAACTTCAGCGCCCGCCGCTGCCTGATCGCGGCCACGCCCTCGGCGATGTCCGGGCCCTTGAAGGTGACCGCCTGGCCCTTCGCCTCGTGCGCGAGATAAGGCGTCAGGTCGCCGCCGATCCGAGTCTCGGCCTTGAGGATGCGAAGACTCTCGCCCGAGCCCGAGGCGACGCGCCCGGCGAGCTCGGCGCAGACCGCGTCGATCTCGCCGGGGACCGACGCCAGCGCGCAGGCGCCGCCCCAGGCATGGAGGTCCCGCCCCGAGAACAGGCGGCCCGTGAAGAGAAGGTCGCGCGCGCGGGCGTCGCCGACCGCGGCGCGCGCCAAGGGCCAGGCGGCCATGCCCGGGTTGAGGCCGAGCCGGACGAAGTTGAAGCCGAGCTTCGCGTCTTCCGCGACGACGCGCAGGTCGCAGGCGAGCGCGAGGCACAGGCCCGCGCCGACGGCGGTGCCGTGGATCTTGGCGATGGTGACCTGCGGGACCTCGCGGATGGACAGGAAGTCGCCGTAGAAGCGCTTCATGATCCCGGCCAACGACGCCTTCGGCCGCGTCCTGTTCTTCTCGATGAAGGCGAGGTCGCCGCCGGCGGAGAAGGCGTGGCCCGCGGCCTCGAGCACCAGGACCTTCGAGCGCTCGCGGGCGGCGCGCTTGACCGCGGCCGAGAACTCGCGGGCCATGTCCTCGGACATCGCGTTGAGCGCCTCGGGGCGCTCGAGGCGCAAGGTGGAGACGGACCGTTCGGTGCGCAGGCTGACGAGGCTCATCCGCCGATTATACTAGAATCGTCCCGTGAGCCTTAAAGAACTCGGGAAGCAGCTCGAGAAGCGGGGCAAGGAAGCCCTGCGCGCGACCTTGCTCCAGCTGGTGCCCAAGCCGCGGGCCCACGAGGGCCCGGCCGACCCCTCCAAGGTACGGCGCCTGCTCGCCGTGCGCCACGACGCCCGGCTCGGCAACCTGCTGCTGCTGACGCCGGCCCTGCGCCTGATGAAGGCGGCTTTTCCGGCCGCGCGCGTCGAGGTGCTCCTCTCCGACCGCTACGGGGATGCACTGAAGCATAACCCGTGCGTGGACGAGATCCTCACCGCGAAGGCCGTGCCCGGCCTGCGGCTGCGCGGCTACGACCTCGCCTTCGACTTCTCGCCGCAGCACGCCTTCTCCCTGTCGAGCGCGGTCTGGACGGCCATGTCGGGCGCGAAGCGCCGCGTCGGCTTCGACCGGGGGGACGCCGCCAAGTTCCTCGACGACCTCGTGCCCGTGCCGGCCCGGCGCGCCCACGAGACGGCCAACCTCGCGTCCTTGGTGCGCCACGCGGCGCCGGGCGTCTCCTTGCCTCCGGACGAGTCCCTGCGCACCGAGTATCATTTCGGGCCGGGAGAGAAGGAGGAGGGCGCGAAGGCCTGGGCGTCCTGGGGCCTCGACGAAGACAGCGTCGCGCTGTTCCTGGGAGCGCGCGCCGAGAAGCGGCTCGATCCGTCGTGGTTCTTCGACCTCGGCGAGCGCCTCGTCCGCTCCGGCCGCAAGGCGGTGCTGACGGGGGGACCCGCCGAGCGGAAGCTCTTGGAAGGACGGACGATACCGGCCGGCGTCAGCGTCGCGCCGGAGCTGCCCCTGCGCGCCTTCGCCGCGACGATCGTCAACGCGCGCGCGGTGCTCACCGCCGACACCGGGCCCATGCACCTGGCGGTCGCGCTCGGCGTGCCGACCGTCCAGCTGTTCAGCCACACCGAGCCCTGGCGCTTCGGCTACGCGCTCCCCGGGCACGCGCTGCTGGAGACGCCCGGACGGCACCCGACGACGAACGAGGCTTGGGCGGCCCTGACGGGCCTGCTCGCTAAAGCGGGCTGAGGCGCTTGATGTGGTCGGCGAGCGCGGCGTGCGCCTCGTCGACGGTCGTCTCCCGGCACGACTCCCACTCGGAGCACACCGTCCCGCCGTGGCGCGCGCCGCGGGGACGCCACACCGCCTGGGTGTAGCCCGCGTAGAAGCCGAACGTCGGGACGCCCAGGGCGGCGGCGAGGTGGGTCGTCCCCGTGATGTTGCACACGAACAGGTTCATGCGCTTGAGCATGGCGCCGCTGACGCCCAGGCGCGCGGCGGGAAGGATCGGCACAGGGCGCTTGAGCTTGGCGACGATGGCGGCGACCTTCTCGCGCTCGCCCGGGCCGCCCATGAAGAACAGCTTCACGCGCGCGTCGTCCAGCAGCCGGTTGCCGAGCACGGCGAACTTCTCCTCGGGCCAGCGGAAGGAGAAGCGGTCGAAGTTGCCGGGATGGATCACGACGCGGAAGGAGCCTCCGCCCGCGGGCGGCATCGCGGCCAGAAGGCGGTCGGCCTCGTCGAGGTCGGCGATGGGCAGGCGCAGCTCGGGGTCCTGGTCGTACGGCGCGTCGAGAGCCGCGGCGAGGCGGCCGTAGCGGTCCCACATGTGCTCGCGCTCGGCCGGAGCGGGCAGGACCTCGTTGAAGGCCCCGCTGCGGCCGGCGCCCTTGTCGAAGGCGAGGCGCCGGGGGGCGCGCGCCGCGCGGGTGATCAAGGCGGAGGTCTTCGAATAGGAGGAGTTGAGGTCGACGATCAGGTCGCAGGGCTCGGCGAGGAGCTTCCAGACGAACCTCAGGTTGCCGCCGACGCTCCCGGGCTTGCCGAGGACCAGCGACTCGTCGATGAACGGGATCAGGGGCAGCACCTGCGTCGAGCGCCAGCCGACGATCAGGCGGATGCGCGCCTTCGGCCAGCGGCGGCGGAGCGCGCGCAGGAAGGAGGTCGCGACGATGACGTCGCCGACGCGTCCGATGTACAGCGCGGTGATCCTCTCCACGGGGGGATTATATCACTCGTAGCGGAGCGCTTCGATCGGCGACAGCAAGGACGCCTTGCGCGCCGGCCAGAAGCCGAACACGATCCCCGTGCCGGAGGAGAAGACGAAGGCGAGCAGGACCGACTGAGGCGTGACGACCGCCGCCCAGCCCGCGAAATAGGACATGCCGAAGGCGATCGCCATGCCGAGCGCGATGCCGAGCAGGCCGCCGCAGGTGGACATCGCGACCGCCTCGATGAGGAACTGGATGAGCACCGCGCGGCGCGTGGCGCCGATCGCCTTGCGCAGGCCGATCTCGCGGGTGCGCTCGCTGACGGACACGAGCATGATGTTCATGATGCCGATGCCGCCGACGACGAGCGAGATCGCCGCGACGATGCCCAGCAGGAGGGAGAATATCTTCGAGGTCCCGGTCAGCGCGGCCTGGATCTCGGCCATGTTGCGCAGGGTGAAGTCGTCCTCCTTGTAGTCGGGCAGGCGGTGGCTCTTGCGCATCAGCGCGCGCACGGCCTCGATGACGGCGCCGGTCTGCTCCGGCCCCGTCGTCTCGATGGCGATGGTGCCCAGGTACTGCCGGCCGAGGACCTTCTTCATCGCGGTCTTCAGCGGCACGACGATCTTGTCGTCCTGGTCCTGGAAGCCGCCGGACCCCTTGCGCGGCAGGACCCCGATCACCCGGAATTTGACCGAGTTGACGTTGATCGTGCGGCCGACGGGATCGTCGTCGCCGAACAGGGCCGTGACGACGGTGGGGCCGAGCAGGACGACGCGCGCCATCTGCTCGTTCTCCTCGGGCGTGAAGAACCGCCCGTAGTAGGCCTGGGAGTTGCGCATGTCCGCGTACTCGGGCTCGGCGCCGGTCAGGTTCGTGTTCGCGTTCTTGTCGCCGTACACGACCTGGACGTTGCCGCTGACCTCGCCGGCGGCGCGCACGACGCCGGGGTGCGCCCGGCGGATCGCGGCGACGTCTTCCATGGAGAGCCGGCTGAAGGAGCCCATCGCCCCTCGCGCCCCGCCTCCCCCCGAGCGAGGAGACATCGGGAAGAGCATCACCAGGTTCGAGCCGAGGCTCGACAGCTGGGTCTCCACGGATTTCTGCGCGCCCTTGCCGATGGCGAGCATCGCGATGACCGCGGTGACGCCGATGAGGATGCCGAGCATCGACAGGGCGCTGCGCAGCTTGTTGGCGCGGATCGCGCGCAGGGCGGAGCGCACGTGCTCGAACAGCTCCTCGAGGGTGAGCTCCCGCACGGGGGGGACGGAAGCGAGCGTCCCGGCGGCCGCGGCTTTGCCCCGGCCCTTCCCGGCGCCGCCGCGCGGCGAGGCATTGCGCTCGTCGGAGACGACGACGCCGTCCTTGATCTTGATGACGCGCTGGGCGTACGCGGCGATATCGGGCTCGTGCGTGACCATCAGGACGGTGATTCCCGAGTTGTTGAGCTCGCTGAGCTTGTGGAGTATCCCCTCGGCCTGCTCGGAGGCGAGGTTCCCGGTGGGCTCGTCGGCGAAGATGATCTTCGGGCGGTTGACGAGGGCGCGGGCGATCGCCACGCGCTGCTGCTGGCCGCCGGAAAGCTGGTTCGGGGCGTGGTCCATGCGGTCGGAGAGGCCGACCTCGGCCAGCACCTCGGCGGAGCGCTTCTCCCGGCCGGGATCGCCGGTGTAGAGCATCGGCAGGGCGACGTTGTCCTGCGCGCTCGTGCGCGCCAGCAGGTTGAACATCTGGAACACGAAGCCGATGGTGCGCGAGCGCAGCGCGGCGCCCTCGTCGTCCGAGAGCGCGGACACGTCGAGGCCCATCAGCGTGTAGGAGCCCGAGGTCGGGCGGTCGAGCAGGCCCAGGATCTGGGTCAAGGTGGACTTGCCCGAGCCGGAGGGGCCCATGATCGCGACGAAATCCCCTTCGTCGACCGTGAGGTCGATGCCTTTCAGCACGTCGAGGCGGCCGCCGCCCACGAGGTAGGTCTTCGTGACGCCGCGCAGCTCGATGAGCGGAGGCATGGCGATCGGCCTAGCGCGAGCCGCCCGGCACGGCGGGAGCGGCTCCGCCCGCCGCGCCCCGCTTCGGCTTGGGCGCCGCGCCCTGCTGGGCGCCGCCGCGGCCCATGCGTCCGGGCAGCGAGGACAAGGGGCTCGCCTCGGGAGCCTTCTGGGCGACGTAGCGGCTCGCCCCGACCAGGACCTTTTCGCCGGCCGCGAGACCCTCGACGATCTCGATCTGATCGTCGGTCTCGATGCCCGTCTTCACCTCGCGCGTCTCCGGCTTCGCGCCCTTCTCCGCGGAGGGGATCGACACGGCGCGCTTGCCGCCGGGAGCGTCCTTGACCGCCGCGACGGGGACGAGGACCGCGTCCTCCTTGCGCTTGATCAGGAAGCTCACGTTCGCCGTCATCTGCGAACGGAAGAAGGGGGGCACCGAGTCGGGACGGACCTTGACGCCGTAGGTGATCACGTTCGAGACGTTCTTGCCCTCGTAGAGGATGTCGAACACCTTGCCGGCGACCGGCTTGTCGGGATAGGAATCGAGGCGGATGCGGGCCTTCTGGCCTATCCTGATCTTGCCGATGTCGGACTCGTCGACCTGCGCGTTGACGATCAAGGTGTCGGCCACCGCGAAGAGGACCGTGCCCCCGTCCACCGCCTGGCCGACGACCACGTTGCGCAGGATGACCTCCCCGGGGAGCGAGGCGAACACCGCGGTCGGCTTGTAGGCGTCCTCCCATTTCTTGACCGCCTCGGGCCCCTGCGCGCGCGCGGCGTCGAGGATGGCGTTGCGGTCGGTCGAGCTGATCCAGGCCACGACCTGGCCGTTGCGGACCTTGTCGCCCTCGTCGACGAGCAGCTTCTCGACGCGGCCGCCGACCGGAGGCTTGATCTCCACGCGGTTCTCCGGCGCGACCGAGCCCGTCGCGTCGATCGACTGCTCGATCGGGCCGAGGACGGCTTCGACGGAACGGCCCCGGTTCTCGCGTCCGGACTTCGAGGCCGCCGTCTTGTATTTCCAGACGCCTCCTCCGGCCGCGGCGGCGACGACGACGGCGATGATGGCGCGCTTCATGTCATTCTCCGAGCGCCCGTCCCAGGGCGCGGTGCCAGGCGGTCTCGGCGTCCATGGCGGCGCGTCTCGAGGAGAGGGCCTGCCTCTCCGCGGACACGCGCTCGGACACGATGCCTTCCCAGATCTCAAAGCTCATCAGTCCCGAGCCGTAGCGGACGTCGGCCTCGTCGTTGCGCTGCCGCGCGGCGGCGAGCAGGGCGTCCGAGACGAGCACCTGGTCCGAGGCGTCGGCGTAGTTGGACCAGGCCGTCTCGAGGTCGGACAACGCGGACTGGCGTGCGGCCGACAGGTCGGACTGCGTCCGTTCGTAGCCGAGGCGCGAGGCCTTCGTGTCGAGATACGCCGCGGCCGGGCCCCCGCCGAACAGGGCGTAGCTCAGGCTCGCGCCGGCGTTCCAGCCGTTGGTCCGGTTCGGGAACTCGGCGACGCCGGAGCGGGTGCGGCTGTAGCTCGCCGACAGGGTCGGCCAGAACACCGAGTTCGCCGAGTCGAGCGACGCCTTCGAGGAGCGCACGGACGCCTCCGCGATCGCGACGTCGGTGCGCAAAGGGAGGAGAGCGCGGAAATCGTCCGGACGCGCGGGAGGGGGCGCCGAGGCGAAGGCGCCGGTCGCGACGAAGGCCTCGAAGCCCTCGCGGCCGAGCTGGCGCGACATGTCGCGCTGGAAGGAGCGCACGTCGCGCTCCGCCGCGACCACGGCGTAGTCGGCCTGCAGCGCCTGGGCCCTCGCCCGGAGCATGTTGCCCTTCGATTCGCGCCCCGCCTCGTAGCGCAGGCCCACGAGCTCCGCGTCGTGGCGGCGGATGACGGCGATGCGGCGGGAGGTCTCGAGGGAGGCCTGGGCGAAGAGCAGGGCCGAGAAGGTCTGGCGCAAAGCCGCCCGCAGGCCGGCGGAGGCCGCGCGCAGCGACGCCTCGGCGGAGCTCAGCGCGGCCGAGGCGGAACGGATCGAGGCCGCCTTGCCGGCGCTGAACAAGGTGAGCCCGGCCGAGGCGCTCGCCGAGTAGGTCGGCTTGCGGGAGGAGTCGGACTCCGAGACCGAGTTCGACAGGGACAGGGACGGGAGGAAGCCGTTGAACGAGGAGTAGTACGAGGTCCGGCTGGCGTCCACGCTCAGGCGCGAGGAGGCCAGCGACGGGTTGGCCGCCGCGGCCGCGGCCACGCTGGCCTCCCACGTGAGCGCGCCGCCGTCGGACGCGCGCGCGGCGAGCGGGAGGAGCAGCAGCGCCGCGAGGGGGGCGAAGCTAGCGCGCATCGGGAGGGCCCGGCTCCGCCGGAGGCTTCTGCCAGCGGGCGCGCAGCTCCTCCAGCTTCTTCTTCTGGACGTCGTCGAGGAACGGCGACAGGTCGCGGTCGATCTCGGCGCGCAGGGCGGCCATGCGGGACTCCTCTTCGCGGCGGATGGACTGGAAGGCGGACTTCTTGGCGGTGAGGAGGGCGCGCAGCGCCTGGACCTGGTCGGGGCGCAGGTCCAATTCGCGCCGGAGCATCTTCACCACGCGCTCCGGCCGCGGGCCTTGGCGCCGCATGCGATGGGCGGCCGCGCGCTCCAGGCGCGAGCCGAGCCACACGCCCGCGAGCAGGCCGCCGAGGACGGCGATCAGGACGACGCGCCAGTGCCGGATCACGGCGCCGCCTCGAAGGCGGATCCGGCGTCCGCGGACGCCGCGGCGACGCCGAGCGGGGCGTCCTCGTCCGGGTCGGGCATCGCGATCGCGAACACGAGCCCGGCCAGGGCCAGGCCGAGCGCGGGGGCCAGCACCCGGGCGGCGAACCGCTCCCAGACCGGGACCGAGTCCGCCTCGACGCGGGCCATCACGCGGGCGACGAAGGCCTCGTTCGCGCGCGGGTCCGCGGGGACGGGAGCCTCGAACAGCGCGGCGCCGAGCCGGCGGAGGCGGCCGGCCTCCGTCCTGCAGGCGGAGCAGGCGTCGAGATGGGCCGCCACCGCCGCGCTCGCGGCGGGGTCGAGCTCGCCGTCGAGCCACTCGCTCAGACTCTCCCGGATCTTCTCGTGTGTCATGGCTTCTCCCTGATTAGACGATATCCGCGCCCGGAAAGTGTCGCGCCATCGCGGCCAGTTCGGCCCGCGCGCGGCGTATGCGCGCCTTCACCGAGTCGAGCGAGCAGGACATGGCCGCCGCGATCTCCTCGTAGGTCAGGCCCTCCGCCTCGCGCAGGGTCAGCGCGAGGCGCTGCTCGGGAGGCAGGCGCGAGAGCAGGCGGTCGACGGTGTCGCGGTCCTCGAGGGCCTGGGCCGAGGAGGGCTCGGACAGCGCGCGGTCCAGCGCCGCCGAGTCGGCCTCGCGCAGCGCCTCGAGCGAGTCGGTGCGGCGGCGGCCCGCGGCGCGCAGGACGTCGAGGCAATGATTGACCGCGATGCGGTGCAGCCAGGTGCCGAAGGACGCCTCGCCGGAATACCGGGAGAGCGCGCGGTACGCCTTCAGGAAGGACTCCTGCGCCGCGTCCTCGGCCTCGCCGGGGCCGCCGAGCGTCGCCGCGCACAGCGCCCTCACCCGCGGCGCGTGCCGCCGGACGAGCTCGGCGAACGCGTCGCCGTCGCCGGCCGCCGCGCTCCTCGCGAGCTCGCCGTCCGCGGTCTCCGTCATGCCCGGCTCAATGCCCCGCGTTCACGCGCTCGTCCTCGGCCCGCGCGGCCTGGCGCACCGCGCGGATCACCGCCGCGTGGGTCGACTGGGCCTTGCCGCTCTCGATGCGGACGAACAGGCTGTACGCGGCCGGAACGACGAACAAGGTCAGGAGCGTCGACACGCTGACGCCGCCGATGAGCGACAGCGCCATCGGCACGGTGGCCTCGGAGCCGGCGCCGCGCGCCAGCGCCGTCGGGACCGCGGCGGAGATCGTCGCGATCGAGGTCATCAGGATGGGGCGCAGGCGCACCGGGCAGGCGTCGAGCAGCGCCGCCCGGGGCTCGAGGCCCTCGTCGCGGCGCTGGTTCGTGAAGTCGACGAGCAGGATCGAGTTCTTCTTCACGATGCCCATCAGCAGGAGCAGGCCGATCATCGAGTTGATGTTGAGGCTCTTGTCGAACGCCCACAAGGTCAGGAAGGCGCCGGAGAGGCTGAACGGGAGCGCCAGCAGGACCGTGACCGGGTGGACGAAGCTGTTGAACTGCGCGCCGAGGACCATGTACGCGACGAGGATGCCGAGGACCAAGGCGAACAGCAGGCTCTGGAACGACTCCTTGAAGGTCTTCGACGAGCCGGAGAACACGAGGTGGTAGCCGTCCGGCAAGGTCTCCTTGCCCAGCTTCTCGATGTCGGCCAGGATCTGGGCCTGCGACTTGCCCGGGACGACGTTGGCGTAGATGCCGATCGCGCGCTCGCGGTCCTTGCGCGTGATCGCGAGCAGGGAGGGCTTCGTCTCGAGGCGGACGACCTCGGAGAGGCGGATCATCTCGCCCCGGTTGTTGCGCACGTAGAACTTGTTGATGTCCTCGGGCGCGAGGCGGTGCTTCGCCTCGGTCCGCACGCGCACGTCGTAGCGGCGGCCGCTGTCGGTGAACAATCCGGCGCGCACGCCGCCGATCATCGCGTTGATCGTCGTCCCGATCGACTCGATGGAGACGCCTCTTAAGTAAGCTTTCGCGCGGTCGGGATAAATTCGGACCTCGGGCATGCCGCTCTTGTAGTCGGTGTCCACGTCGAGCAGCGAGCCGGTCTTCTCCAGGCGTCCCTTGAACTCGACGGCGGTCTTGATCAAGGTGTCCCAGTCCGGTCCGCGGATCGTGAACTCGATGGGAAAGCCGCGCGAGGCGGAGAACCCGCCCTGGGACAGGTCCAGGATCAGGGCGCGCAAGGTGGGGATCGCGTTCAGGGCCTTCCGGGTGTCCTTCATCACGTCGCCCTGGGTGGTCGTCCTTCCCGCCCCGTTCAGCCCGCGGTCCGGGAGGTCCTTGAGCGTGACGAACAGCATGCCGGCGTTGACCTCGCCGCCCTGGAAACCGCCGACCGCCGAGTAGTAGCCGTCGACGGCCGGGTTTTTCATCATCCAGGTCTCGGCTTCCTTGAACTTCGCGTCGGTGTACTCGAACGAGGAGCCCACGGGCGTCTCCATGCGGATGAGGAACATGCCCTGGTCCTGCGCGGGCACGAACTCCTTGCGGATCTTCTTGACGCTGATCAGCGAAGCGGCGAAGAACAGCACGCCGAAGCCGACGACGGTCCAGCGATGGGCGAGCGTCCACTCGAGCCGGCGCCGGTACGCCGAGGCGCACCACGCGAAGCCCGCGTCGACCGCGCGGATCAGGGCGTTGCCGTGGCCGCCGACCTCGAGGAACTGGGAGCAGCGCATCGGGGCGAGCGTCAGCGCCTCGAGCAGGGAGAACGACACCGCCGCCGAGATCGTCACGCCGAACTGGAAGAAGAACTTGCCGATGATGCCCTTCATGAACACGACGGGCATGAAGATCGCCAGCACGGCGACCGTCGCGGCCATCGCGGCGAAGGTGATCTCGCGGGCGCCGAACACGGCGCCGGTGAGCTTGTCCTGGCCGAGCTCGCGGTGGCGCACGATGTTCTCCAGCACCATGATCGCGTCGTCGACGATGATGCCGATGGAGAGGGTGAGCCCGAGCAAGGTGAAGGAGTTCAGCGTGAACCCGAGGAAGTAGGTCACGATGAAGGTGCCGAGCACGGCGGTCGGGATCGCCAGCAGGACGTTCAAGGTGGAAGACCAGGAGCCGAGGAACAGCCAGCACACCAGCGACGTCAGCACCGCCGCGAGGAGCAGGTGGTGCGTGAGGTTGCTCACCGACTCCTTGATGAATTTCGTCGAGTCGAAGCGCACGCCGAGGCTCATGCCCTTGGGCAGGCTGCCCTTCGTCTCCTCCATCTTCTTCCGGATGCGCGTGGCGATCTCGACGGCGTTGGCGCCGCGCTGCTTGCGGATGCCGAGGCCGACGGCGCGCTTGAGGCCCACGCGAGAGATGCGGCGCACGTCCGCGAGGCCGTCCTCGATGCGAGCCACTTCCTTGAGCGCTATCGGGATGTGGATCGGGGCGCCGCCGCGCTGGGTTATGAGGAGTTCGCCGAATTGATTCGGATCGGATATCTCGCCGAGCGTGCGGACGTTGAACTCCTTGACGTCGGTCTCGATCTGGCCGGCCGGGACCTCGGCGTGCTCGCGGCGGATCGCCGCGAGGATGTCCTCCACCGTGATCTGCCGGGCGCGCATCTTGTCCGCGTCGAGCCAGACCCGGAGGTTGCGGGGCACGAGGCCTCCGAGCAGGACCTCGCCGACGCCGGGCACGGTCTGGAAGCGGTTCTTGAGGTGGTCCTGCGCGTAGACCATCAGGTCCTTGACCGGCACGTCGCCGGACAGCGCCAGCCACATGATGGGGTTGTCCTCCGGGTTGACCTTCGTGACGATGGCCGGGTCCATGTCCTTGGGCAGGCGCTGCTGGGCCTGGGCGATCTTGGTCTGGACCTCCTGCAGGGCGACGTCGATGCCGCGGTCGAGCTCGAACTCGATCGTGATCGTGGCGTTGCCGAGCTTCGACGAGGAGGTGATCTCCTTGACGCCCTGCACGGAGGTGACGGCGTCCTCGATGATGTCGACGACCTCGGTCTCCATGATCTCAGGCGCCGCGCCCTCCCACGAGACCGCGATGTTGACGATGGGGAAGTCCACGTCCGGCATCTGGGAGACGCCCATGCGGCCGTAGCCGATCCAGCCGAATATCATGAGGGCGAACATCAGCATCCACGCGAAGACGGGGTTCTTGATCGAAAGGTCGGATAAGGTCACAGAGAGCCTCCGGGGACGCCCGCGGCGACTTCGAGCTGCACGCGGGACCAGTATGCGTCGATGCGCGCCGCGTTCTGCTGCAGGCGCGTCTGCTGAAGGACGTTGAGGCTGCCGAGGACGTCGAGGTTCGTCACCTGCCCGAGGCGGTAGTCCTCGGCCTGGGCCTTGGCGTTGTCCTCGGCCAGCCTCGCGGCCTTGTCGAGCGCGGCGGTGACGGCGACCGAGGACTGGAGCCGCTGATGCGCCGAGCGGGCCTCGAGCTCGGCGAGGCGGACCCCCTCGGCCAGGGACGCGCGCCGGGCCTTCAAGCGCGCCTCCTGCTGACGGGTCTGGGCGCCGATCTCGCCGCCGGAGTAAAGAGGAAGCGAGCCGGTGATCGTCGCGTCCCATCTCACGTCGGAGGTGAAGCTGGGGGGGCGCTGGAAGTAGTAGTTCGCGTCGATCCCGATGACGGGCCAGCGCGCGCGCGCGGCGACCTTGACCGAGAGCTCCGCGGAGGACGCCTCCTCGCGCCGCGCCTCCACGTCGGCGCGGGCGCGGGCCTTCGCCAGGGCCGCGTCGAGCGGGGGGACCACCGCCGCGGACTCGGGGATCGGAGCCGGGGCCAGGCGCTCGTCGAGCCCGGTCAGGAAGGCGAGCTTGAACTGCGCCACCTGCTCCGCCGCGCGGGAACTCTCCAGCTGCGCGAGGTTCGCGGCGAGCTGGGACTCCGCGGCGAGCATCTCGCTGGGCCGGGCCCGGCCGACCTTGCGGAACTCCTTGAGGTCCGTCACGCGATTTTGGGTTATCGCGACCAGAGAGTCTCGGATCCGGATGTCGTCCTGCGCGGTGAGCAGGTCCAGGTAGGCGCGCGCGACGTCGCCGTACAGGAGCTGCCTGGCGCGCTCCAGCGAGAGCTCCGCGGCGCGGCCGAGGTCCTTCGACGCCCGGTACGCGAGGAACTCGCGCAGGCCGCTGAACAGCGGCTGATGAGCCGTCACCCAGCCCTGCTCGCGGTTGGGCTGGAGGAAGAAGTTGCTCGCGCCCTTGGGCGTGTGCTGGAGCGTCTCGGTGCCCATCAGCGAGACGCGAGGCAGCACGCGGGAGAATATCTCGTCGGTCTTCGCCAAGGTCTCCTCGTAGGTCGCGCCGGAGATCGCGATCTCCTCGCTGCGGGCGAGCGCGAGCTTGTACGCCTCGGGCAAGGCGATCGCCCGCCCGGCCTGCGCCGCGGCGGAGAGGGGGAGGAGGAGCGCCGCCGCGAGGAGGAGGGCCCGGCTCATACCGCGACCCCGCTGCCGCCGAGGAAGAACGAGACGACTTTCTCGGCTTCGCGCTCGAGCGGACGATCGTGGCCCTCGATGACCTTGCGCATGGTCAGGGTGCGGCACAAGCTGAAGAAAGCCCCGACCGCGAAGCTCATGTCGGAGACCGACTTGCCGCCGTCCTTGGAGGCGAGCGCGATGATGGCGCTCATCCGCGCGTGATTCGCCCGGAACTTCTCCAGCAGCTTGCCGCACGACTTGTCGCCGCAGCCCGGGAAGCGGCCGGTGCCCGCCTGCGCCATGAAGTCGCGGCTGTGGTCGAAATGGTTGAGCACGACCTTCGCGGTCGCGACGAGCAGCTCCCGGCCGGCGAGCCCGGTCTTGGGCAGCGCCTCGAGCTCGAGGCCGAGACCGTCCACGATGTCCGCGAACACGGCGGAGAACAGCGCCTCCTTGTCCTTGAAGTGGAGGAACAAGGTGCCCTTGGCGACGCCGGCCTCGTGCGCGATATCATCGAGCACGATGTCCTGGAAGCCGCGCTTGACAAGCATGCGGCGGGCGGCGGCGAGGATCAGGCGCTTCTTCGAGTCGGGGTCGCGGACGACGGGCTTGACGCTGGTCATGGCGATCTTCCTATTATGACTGACTGGTTAGTCATTATCATAGCATGGAGTTTCCCTGGACGCAAGCCGGATGAGTTTCGCTATAATCCCGTCATGAAACCCACGCGCGCCGTCGTGCCGCTGCTCGCCGCCCTCGCCCTGTCCGCCTCAGCCGCCGCCGCGAAGGACTGGAAGGACTCCGCGGAGCTGTCCGTCATCAGCGCCAACGGCAACACGAAGACGCAGACGATCTCCGGCCGGAACGCCTTCGCCTACGACTTCAGCGACAAGACCAAGGCCGAGATCGAGGCGGGCGGCCACGGGGCGCGCAACGAGGGCCGCGTCATGGCCGAGCAGTATTTCGCGTCGGAGAAGGTCTCCCGCAAGATCAGCGACCTCGCCTACCTCTTCGAGCGCTACCGCTGGGACCGGGACGTCTTCGCGGGCTTCAAGCACCGCCACAACTTCTCCGCCGGCGTCGGCCGCGAGCTGTGGAAGACGGACAAGGACCTCCTGTTCGGCGAGGCCGCGCCCGGCTACGTCAACGAGGAACGGATCGGCGACAACACCCGGAGCTTCGCGTCGGCGCGCTTCTACGCGAAGTACGTCCGCGAGCTGAGCGAGACCGCGAAGTTCAGCCAGGACGCGGAGTACACCCAGAGCCTGCAGGACTCCGACGACTCCTGGATCAACACCGAGACGGCCCTGACCGGGACCCTGACGAGCGTCTTCTCGGTCAGGAACTCGTTCATCTGGAAGCACGTCAGCCGGCCGGCGCCCAACAAGCGCAAGGACGACACGGTCGTGTCCGTCGCGCTGATCGCGAGCTTCTAGCGCCCGGCCTTCAACAGCGCGAGCGCGGCGAGCGCCGGCAGGGCCTGGACGAGCCAGATGCTCCGGCTCGCGGTCGCGCCGCCGACGACCCCCGCGACGACGACGCAGGCGAGGAAGAAGGTCTTGACCCCGGGCGCCGCCTCCGGCGCCGCGACGAGCCCCCAGACGAGCCCCGCGGCCAGGAAGGCGTTGTAGAAGCCCTGATTGAAGGCGAACACGGCGGACGCCTCCGCCGCCTGCGGCGTCAGCTTGAAGACCTTGAGCCCGAGCGGCGTCCGGAACAGGAAGGACTCCAGCGCGAAGAAGGCGGCGTGCTCGAGCGCGACGAAGCCGACCAGGGCCGAGGACGGCGTCATTCGGGAAGCTTCTCGGCTTCCTGCGCCTTCTTGCTCGCGGCGTCGGCCTTCTCCTTGGCCTCCTGGGCGCGCTTCACGTCGGCCTGAAGGCCGGCGACGTACTTCTCGACCTTGTTCTTGTCGACCGGGTTCTCGGCCGCCGGCTCGGCGGCGGGGGGCGGCGGCTCGGGCTTGCGGCACGCGGCGGCGGCGAGGAGCAGGGCGGCCAGGGCGGTCTTCATGACGCTTTCTCCAGGAGCTTGGACTCGAGCTCCCGCACCTTGGCGACGAGCTCGGGAAGCTTCCCGAGCGACGCGTTGATGCGGTGCATCTCCTTGGCCGGGCGTGCGGGCGTGCCGAAGAGGATGTCCTTGGGCGCGGTGTCCTGGGCCACGGCGGAGGCGCCCATCACGACGGTGCCCGCCGCCAGGCGCAGGTGGTCCTTGACGATCACGTTGCCCGACAGCATGACGCCGTCCTCGAGGACGACGGAGCCGCCGATCGCGGTATTGCCGACGATATAGATGAAGCGTCCGACGCGGCAGTTGTGGCCGATGTGGACCTGGTCGTCGGTCTTCGTCTGGGCGCCGACGGTCGTGCTCTCGATGGTCGCCCGGTCGATGGTGTTCGACGCGCCGATCTCCACGTCGTCGGCGATCACGACGTTCCCGATGTGGGGGATCTTGTGGCGCTCGCCGGGGCGGTCGTAGAAGCCGAAGCCGTCGGCCCCGATCGAGGTCGCGCTGTGCACGAGGCAGCGCCTGCCGATCACGCAGTCGTAGCCGATCACGGTGTTCGAGCGGATCACGGTGTCCTCGCCGATCCGGGCGCGCGTCTCGATCACCGCGCCGGGCCAGATCACGGCGCGGGCGCCGATCTCGGCGCCCTCCATCACGACGGCGCCGGGCAGGACCGAGGCGGTCGGGTCGATCTTCGCGCCGGGATGCACGAGCGGCTCCTTCGAGACGCCGGGAGCGAACCTCGGCTTGCGGTCGAAAAGGCCGAGGAGCTTGATGAAGGCGAGTCGGGCGTCGCCCGAGACGACGAGGGCCCGGGGGAACTGGGGGGCCAATTCGGCGGTGGTCAATATGATGCCGTTATCGGAAGCGAGGGGGTGCCGCTTGAGCACCGCCTTGGACTCGATGAAGTAGACGAAGCCGTCCTCGAGCGCCTGTTCCGGGGAAAGCCGCTCGACGTCGCGCAGGCCTTTGACCTCGAGTCCCGCGTCGCCCTTGACCGTGCCGCCGAGAAGGCGGGCCAGCTCTTCGATAGTGATAATGCCTCCGTCCGCGCGGCTATTATGCCAAACTGCGAGCGCTTCGGCTTGGCCATCGAAAAGGGGGACTGCGATCCCTCCCTGATGCCGGCGATGGAGATCGCTCGATATTTCTCCCGGAGCCCTTGACAGGATCATGGAAGCAGCGTATAATAGTGTATATGCACACTTCGTCCAAAGAACTGGATATGTCGGCGATCGAGAACTGCATCTGCTTCAACCTGCGGCGGGTGACGCGGAAGGTCACTCAGTTCTATGACGCGCAGATGCGGCGGCATGGGATCCGCCCTACGCAAGGGTCCATCCTGCTGCCGTTGAACGCCAAGAAAAGCTGGACGATGGCGGAGCTGAGCGATCGGCTCGGGATGGACCGCACGACGCTCGTGCGGAATCTCCGGCCCTTGCGGCGGGACGGCCTGGTGCGCGCCGTCGACAGCGGGGGGCGCGGCGGCCGGGTAGAACTGACCATCACGGAGAAAGGCCGAAAGAAAGTCCAGGAAGCCCTTCCATCTTGGCGCTCGGCCCAAAGTGCCGCGGTCGGAACGCTCGGTGAGAAGCGCTGGTCCGCGATCCTCGCCGGTCTCGAAACGGCGACGTCGGCCTTGAACAAATAAAGACGCATCAGGATGTCGTTGGACATGTTTTGAACTATTGTGTGCATATACACTATATGACCGATGACGACACGGCGTTTCGCCACGGACGCAAAAGTGTTACTTCGCGACGTCGAGGACGAAGATGTCAAAAGGCGTAAATTCCGGAGACGACCATGAGAAACCGAGGAGCGAGCACGATGGAGACGCCGACAAGAGTGAAGCAGTCCCAACTGGATTGACTATGGCCAACCCGAACAGAACGATGCGCGCAGTCGCCCTCCATCTGCTCTTAGCGGCCCAGCCGGCGCTGGCGGCTCATCCGGTTTCGATCGCCAAGGCCGAACCCGTCTCCGGAGCCGTTCACTTGACGCTGACGGCGGAAGCCTCGGACGCGGCCGCTCACGATGAAGCCGTGCCGCGCCCCGGACGGGCCTATCACCTCTCGATTCAGCTCCCGAGCGGCGTGACGCCCGCTCTTCCCATAGGCTCGTTCGTCACCGTGACGCTGCCGACGGTCCATCACAACACGGCGCCGGCCAAGATAAAGTCGATCTCCAAAACACGAGTAGAGCTCGTCCTCGAAAACCAGACACAGCTGCTCGACGGACAGAGGCTCAAGGTCACTCTTCCGCTGAAATCCGCTCATCTCTATCAGATCCCATTCCAAGCCGTCTATAGCCCGAGAGGCATCACGACCGAGGTGTTCGTTCTGTCGCCCGAACAGCGCGCGCATCGGATCCCCGTCGTTCCGATCAAGGTCCTCCCCGGCGGGAAGATCATCGTGTCGTCGGATCGGCTGAACGGCGCCTCTATCGTCATCCAGGGGACGGACAATCTCATCTCAGGCGACGGCGTTCGAGTCGTCGAGCAGAAAGGAGCGGCATCACTATGATTTCAACGCAAAAGGGGATCGGAGTGTTCGCCTGGCAGCGGCTTCTCCTCGCGATCGCGTGGCTCTTGGTCCTCAACGGGGTGTTCCGCTGGTTCACCACGCCCAGGGAGGAAGACCCCCGTCTCTCCGCGCGGTCGGGGAACGTCGTCGTCATTTTTCCCGGCTCGACTCCCGCGGAGGCGGAACGGCTCGTCGTCAAGCCCATCGAGGACGAGCTGGCCAAGGTCGAGGAGATCAAAGAGATCCGCACGCGGATCCGCACCGACCTCAGCTTCTTCGAGATCGAGTTGAAGGACACCGTCGCGAGCGATAGAACCGAGGTCGCCTGGGATAAGGTCCAACGAGCGCTGGACCGGGCTCAATTGGAGCTGCCCGATACGGTTTGGAAGCCGGATCTGAATCGCGAGATCTTCGATCAAGACGCGATCTTTCTGACTCTGTACGGGGGCGCCGACCGGCTGCAGCTCTACGATCTGGCGCGCGCGTTGAAAGACAAATTGCAGCTTCATCCCAGGGTGAAGTCCGTCGATGAAGTGAGCTCTCCCGGCGAGCAATTGAGCATCTTGCTGGATTACAAGAAGATCGGCCGGCAGGGCGTGTCGATCGCCAACTTCCTGAACCAGCTCAAAGGCGGCAACGCGAACGTCCCGTCCGGCTACGTCCGGCTCGGCGATCGGAAAGTGAGCGTCGTCACCAACTCATTCTACAAGTCCGCCGAGGAGCTCCGCAAATTCCCGGTCGTCTTGAAATCCGGCGAGACGCATCTGCTGTCGGAGGTGGCGAGCGTCTCGAGGACGACTGCTCTCCCGGTCAGGGAAAGCATGCTCTTCAACGGGCGCGAAGCCCTGGGGATCGGGGTCGTGCCTCAGAAGAAAGTGAACCTTCAGGCCTTCGGCGAGGATATCCGAAAGATAGTCGACGAGTTCAAGAACACCGAGGCGTTCAAAAAGAGCGGCGCAAAGATAGAGGAGGTCAGCTTTCAGCCTCGCTACGTGGAAGAACGGATTCATGAGATCGGACTCGATCTGCTGAAGGCGATCCTGCTGGTCGGCGGAACGCTGATGCTCATGCTCGGCGTTCGCGTCGGCTCGCTCGTCGCGATCCAGGTCCCGCTCGTCACGGCCATTGCCTTCGGCATCTTCTCCCAGTTGGGCGGCATCATCCATCAGATCTCCATCGCGGCGTTCATCCTGGCGATCGGCCTCCTGGTCGACAATGTCGTGGTGATCGTGGACGGGATCCAATCGAAGCTGGACCAGGGACTGGATCCCGTCGAGGCCGGCGAGAGGACCCGCAAGGAGTATCTCATCCCTCTGCTCGCCGGAACGCTGACGACCATCGCCGCCTTCCTCCCGATGCTGATCGCCGAGGGGAGCGTCGCCGATTTCACGCGGGACATCGGGGTGGTCTCCGCGCTCGGCCTGGGCGGGAGCTATCTTTTCTGCATCTTCATCACGCCCTTGCTCGCGGCGAAGATGCTCAAGAGGGGGAAAGCCCGCGAGTGGAGCTTCGTCGTTCCGCTCGGAGAATGGCTTGGGCGGCTGGTTCATTCCCATCCGCGGCTCATTTCCATCATCGCGCTCGCCGCCGTGTCGATCGCCATGCTCGGCTTCGGCTTCGTGAAGAAGCAGTTCTTCCCGAACGCGGATCGCGATCTGGTGATCATGGATGTGCAGCTCCCGGAGGGAACACACTATCAGACGACAAAGGAGATAACCCAGCGCCTCGACGAAGCGATCCGCAAGGATAAACGGGTCGTTTCGGTCGCCAGCGTCATCGGACGCGGCGTTCCACCCTTTTATTACAACCTTCCTCGCGAGCCCAACGCGCCCCACGTCGCCCAGATGATCGTGAGAACGCTCGACGCCAAGAGCGCGATCGCGTTCAAAAAAGAGAAGCAAGACGAACTGTCGGCCTTGGTTCCCTTCGGAACGCTGATCGCGCGGGAATTGAGCCAGGGGCCTCCGGTGAAAGCGCCTATCGAAGTCCGCGTATTCTCGGACGACCCTCTCAAGCTGCAGGAAGCGGCGCAAAACGTCTTCGCCGTGGTGCGCGAGGCGAAAGGGATCGCGAAAGTCCGATCCACGCTGGGCGTCGGCGCTCTCGACTATAAACTCGACGTCAACGACAGCGCCGCAGGCCTCTACGGCCTCACCAGGGCCGAAGTCTCAGCCGTCATCCTTTCACGGACCGCCGGAGTGCCGGCGACGACCTTTCGCGGCGGAACGGATCCGTACGCGATGACCTTGATCTCCAAGCAGAACGAGAACTCCACGTTTTCCGAGCTGGAGGAGAGCTATCTCGGCTCGACGCGGACCGACGATATCACGGTCAAGACGCTCGTTCACAGCGGTTTTCAGTTCGGCCCGTCCGTCCTGGAGCGCATGAATCGAACGCCCGTCGTCTACATCTATGGCGAGCTGGCGGACGGATATTCCGAGAACGACGTCGCCGCCGGCACGGCCAAGCAGTTGAAGACGCTCGACCGCGAAGAGGGGGTGCGAATCGAGCTCGGCGGCGCCATGGAGGAATCGAAGGACTCCCAGAAGAAGATCTTCGCCGTCCTCCCCACCGCCATGTTTCTCCTTCTCATCTCTCTTTTGTTCGAGTTCAACTCCTTCAGACGGATAGGGATCATCCTCCTCACGATCCCTCTGTGCGTGGTCGGAGCGGTGCCGGGCCTGCTCGTCACGGGGAGCACCTTCGGATTCATGACGCTCCTCGGCCTGTTCGCCCTGGCGGGAACCGTGATCCACAACGGCATCTTTCTCCTCGATTACATCGATCACCGGAGAAACGAGGGCGTCCCGCTCGACCAGGCGATCACGGAAGGGATACAGCGCCGGATGCGTCCGATCATCTTGACCGCGGCGGCGACCATCGTCGAGCTGCTGCCGATGACGATGAGCTCCTCCACCCTTTGGCCGCCGTTCGCCTGGGTGATCATCACCGGACTCTCGGTATCGACCCTCATGACCCTTCTCGTCATTCCATCGGTCTATAAACTTTCATTCCAGAAGGAAGCCCGGATATGAGAAAGCCCATCTTTTTACTCGCGCTGCTATTGGGCCACTGCGCCCTTCTCAAGACGCCGGCATACGCGGACGGCTCGGGGGTCTCCATCGCGCAGCTGTTGAACATGGCGGCGCAAGGACCCGAAGTCAAAGCCGCCCGGTCGTCGGCCGAGGAATTCCGAGCCAAAGAGGCGTCGGCGCGGCGGCAGACCTATATCCCCAAGCTGGTCGCTGGATTCGGCTACACGCGTCTGCTCACCGACCAGGCGCTGCGGCTTCCTCCTCTCGGGGGGACTGCGATTCCTCCGATAAAATTGGGGTCGGATTTACTGTCGGGCTCGGTGACATTGCAGCAAGCCTTTTTCGACCCCGCGAACATGCTCTACGACGTCCCGGCCTCCGAGCGCATGACGGCGGCGGCGAGTCTCAAAAGCTCGCGGCAGGTGAAAGAAACGCAGGCCAAGGCCGTCGATTATTATCTTCGCGCTCTAGAGCTCAGGGCGAGACGGCGGGCATTGGAAAAATACGCGGCGAACCTGAAGGACCGCTTGCGCGAGATCCGGCGCATCTATGAGCTCGGAGGAATGGGCGAAGCCGATCTGCTCAAGATCAAGCTCGGGATCGACGACGCGGCTCAAGGAATCCGGGACCTGCAAAAGGGGGAGGATCATCTCGCCGATTCGATCGCGAGCTTGACCGGGGAGAGCGCTCCCATCGTTCCGAACGACCTTCCCGAGGAGCTGCCTCGATCATCCGATTGCTCCGGGGATTCCCAGCCCGTCGACCGCGAGGACATCCGAGCGCTCGACAAGGAGATGGAGGCCCTTGGCCTGTCAAAGAAGGCTCGGAAGGCCGAGTATCTGCCCAAGGTCCATGGGTTCCTGCGGCACGGCTATACGAATCTCGACCTCGTCACGAAGTCCAATTATGACTTGGCCGGCGTTCAGCTCTCATGGTCTTTATTCGACGGCGGAGCAGGCCTGGCCGCAGCACGAGCGGCGGCGGCGCAGCGCCATGCCCTCGAGCAAAAGAGAGCCCTGACTATCTCCTTATCTCACGCCGATCTTTCCGAATCGAGGGCGGCGTTGGATATCAAGAGACAAGAGTACGAGGAGAGGCGACGAAGCATCTCCGAGGCCCGAACGGTCGCCGATTTGGAATTCAAGCGGCTCGGGAGCGGGAAGACGACCATCAACAATCTCATCGACGCGGAAGACATGCTGAAAGATCGCACGGAAAAGGCGAGCCTATCGATGGTCAATTGGTATCAAGCATGGTTCCGCTGTCAGAGCGCGTCGGGAAGCGACTTGGCGGCGCCTTAGAGTTGGATTGAAAATGGATACGCATGAATATAAGACGACCATCGAGGATCGCCATCTCGATCTCTTCGGCCACATCAATAATGCCGCCTACCTGGAGCTTTTTGAAGAAGCCCGCTGGGATTGGATCACGGGCAACGGCTTCGGACGAAAGGAAGTGCTCGAAAGCGGCATAGGGCCGACTTTGCTCGAGGTCAAACTGCGTTTCAAACGCGAGATCCGGGGCAAAGAACGCGTCGTGATCCGCTCAAAGACGCTCGAGTACCGCGGGAAGATCGGCCGCGTGGAGCAGGTCATGATGACGGCGGACGGCAGCGTCTCCTGCGTGGCGGAGTTCGTGATCGCGCTGCTTGACCTCAGGGAGCGGAAGCTGATCCGGCCGACGCCCGAATGGGCCAAAGCCATCGGACTGAGCCGCACGGGATAGGAGATCGAATATGAAACTCAACGGCCGCACCATCCTCATCACCGGCGGCTCCGCCGGTATCGGGCTCGCCTTCGCGCTCAAGTTCATCGAGCTCGGCAATGAGGTCATCGTGACCGGCCGGCGCCGGGCTGTGCTCGACGAGTTGAAGGCGAAGCACCCTAAGCTCCACACGCTTCAGTGCGACGTCTCCGATCCAGCACAGATCGCCGCGCTCGCGGCGCGCGTCAAGGCGGACTTCCCGGGGCTCGACGTTCTGATGAACAACGCCGGGATCATGCTCTACAAGAACCTCAAGATCCCGGCCGCCGATCTCGACGGGCTCATGACGGAGATGAACGTCAACGTGGGCGGCGTGATCCGCACGACGTCCGCTTTCATCGACCTCCTCACGGCGAACAAGGGGACCGTGATCAACGTGTCCTCCGCCCTCGCCTTCGTGCCGCTGCCGAGCGCGCCGATCTACTGCGCCGCCAAGGCGGCGGTCCACTCCTACACTCAGTCCCTTCGGTTCCAGTTAGAGGAAACCGGCGTCGAGGTCATCGAGCTCATGCCTCCGGCCGTGAAGACCGACATGACGGCGGGCCTTTCCGAGGGCGACGTCGCCATGCTCACCACGGACGAACTGGTGAAGCTATCTTTCGCGGCCCTCGAGGCAGGGGCCCTGGAGCTGCGCCCGGGGCAGTCGAACCAGCTGGCCTTCATGCGACGGCTCGCTCCCGATTTCATCAACCGGCAGCTTTGGAAGGCGGCCAAGAAGTCGGTGCCCGCATGAGCTTTTTGAAAGCAGATGCCGACAGCGCACAGGTTAAATTTCCTCCGCCATTGATTGCCTTGCTGAGTATTCTTTTCGGCACTTTACTCGATTGGTTTTGGCCCGCTCCAATAGTTTCCGAGAGCTTGAGATGGCCCTTGGGCGCACTTCTCATTCTAGGCGGAGTCGGCATCTTAGTTTCCTGTTCCCGGCTCTTCAAAAAGGCTCAAACAAATATCGCACCATCGAAGACAACATCCCATATCGTCACGACAGGAATTTATGGTCTTTCCAGGAATCCGATCTATCTTTCTTTTGTTGTCGTTGGAGTTGGAATCGCTTCCGCCGTCAATAGCTTATGGATAGTGCTTATGCAGATTCCTGTGGTGCTTCTGATCAGAAAATTCGTCATTGCGAAAGAAGAGAATTATCTCGAGTCAAAGTTTGGCGACGAATATCGCAACTACAAGCTAAAAGTCCGTAGATGGATATAATCGCCGGGGAATCGGTTCACCGATCTGAACCTACCCGCGATCTGAAAGCGCCGGAGCGAATCCCCGAAAAAGCGAGGCCAGGGCTTGACAATTCAGCCCTGGCCTCTTGACGCGTCAAATCTGGGGTGACCGAGGGGACTTGAACCCCCGACCTCCGCGTTCACAGCGCGGCGCTCTAACCAGCTGAGCTACGGCCACCAGAGGCGACATTATAGCACTGTACGCGGCCGCCCCGGCCTAGGCCCAAGGGCCTAGATGGGCCCAGGCCCCGCGCCCCATGTGCGCCTCTATGGCCGCCGCTATACTTTAGGCATGAAGAGAAACATGACGAAGACGAGCTGGACCGTCCTCACCATCGCGTTGGCCGCTCTTCTGTGCACCCCTCCGGCGAACGCGAAAACCAAGAAGGCCCCCAAGTCGAAGGCCAACCCCGAGGCCCAGCGCCTGATGTCCGCGGGCCTCGCGAACCTGGAAGCCGGCGAGACCTCCGCCGCGATCTCGACGTTCAACAAGGCCGTGCGCAAGGAAGGCTCGGTCTCGACCTACTTCCTGCTCGGCTGGGCCCACTACCAGCGCGGCTTCAAGCTCGGCTCGACCGAGGCCGCCGACCGCGACGACGCCCAGTCCGCGATCGACGCCTACGCGATGGCCCTGAGCCTCGACGCGTCGCTGAAGGAGCTGCCCGACGCCTCCCGCCTGTACTTCTCGATGGCCCTGTGCTACGAGGCCGTGCAGTCCTACGACAAGGCGCTCGACGCCTACAAGATGGCCTTCCGGGCCGCCCCGAGCAAGGTCCTGATTCCCATGAACGCCGCGCGCCTCAGACTGAAGATGGGCGACACCGCCAAGGCGGTCTCCAACATCGACCTGGCGATGACCAAGGCCATGAAGAACGGCCAGGCCAAGACTTTGCGCGAGGCCGTCCGCCGCGACCCCGCCTTCGCCCCGCTGATCGCCGACGGCGCCTCCCGCAAGGCCCTCGGCATCGGATCCGACGAGGACGGCACGATGGTCGCGGACATCGGCGCCCGCGGCGAGGAGATGCGCGACGCCGTCCGCGACACCGCTCCCAAACCCGCCGCCCCGGCGCAGGACGCCGAGGTCCTCGAGAAGATCGCCCAGGGCAACGTCGAGTTCAAGTTCCGCCGCTACCTGTCCGCGGTCTCCGCGTACAACGAGGCCCTGTCCCTCGACCAAGAGCGCCTCACCCTGGGCGCGCCGCAGATCGCGGGCGTTTATGAAAGAATCGGGACGGCCTACAACAAGCTCGGCCAGTCCGACGTCGCCATCCGCTCCCTGCAGAAGGCCCTGCAGCAGAACCCGATGAACCCGTCGGCGCACTACCAGATCGCCATGGCCTACGCGATGTCCGGCAAGACCGCCGTCGCGCTGCGCGCCCTCGACGAGTCCTTCAAGTCCTGCGCCGGCCCCAACGACCTGCGCCGCTTCGTGATGCAGGCCAAGACCGACACCGAGCTCGAGGCGGTGCGCGACCTCCCGGCCTTCCGCTCCACCGTCGCCAAGTACTCCGACCGCGTCGCCCTGCGCTAAGACATAACGGAGGGGACATGACTTTCGTCTGCCTCGTGCTGTCGGCGGTGATGCCGGCCTCGGCCGGAGAGCTCGAATACGCGTCCGCGTCCGCGTCCGCGATCGTCGAGAAAGCCCGCGGGGCGTGGTTCCGCAAGGTCGTCTCGCCCGAGGGCGCCGCGTTCGAGGGCCTCGAGGCCTGGGGCGTCCTGCCCAAGCCCGTCTTCGACCCCGCGCGCGAGCACCGCGCCGCCCCCGGAGAGGAGTCCTATAAATCCGGCCCGCTCGACCGCCCCGACGTCTACCTCGGCCTGCACGCCGAAGGGGCCGAGGTCGACGCCGGCCTGATCTGGGACCACGTCTACGGCGCGGACGGCCGCGACACCGGCGAGTTCGCCTACCGCGTGTACTGGCGCACGAGCAAGGGCGGCTGGCAGAACCCCGCCGTCGGCGCCCCCGACGACCTCTACCTGCGCCCCGGCGACCGCTTCGCCCTGACCTTGCGCGCCCTGCCCGACGGCTCCGCCCGGCTCTCCGTGCGCCGCGCCGGGCGGAACGGCGCCGCCGCCGGCTACCAGTTCCCGGTCCCCGGCCTGCTCGCTGCGGACGGCTCGCTGAAGCCCCTTTCCTTTAAGAGAGTCCATTCGATCGACCAGTTCCGCCTCGAGGGAGGACTGCGGCACGGCAACGAGGGACGCCCCGCGCTCGCGACGCGCACGACCTTGAACGGCGGCCGGTGGGAGGGCGCCCATCTCCTGAGGTCCGACGGCGCCCGCGCCGCCATGTCGGGAAGCCTCGCGACCGTCGCCCGGGGCGTCGACGCCTCGGGCCGCTACGGCGCGGTGTTCCCCGGCGCCGGAGTGGGCAAAAGCGGCGCCGAAGAGATGCGCATCCTGCCTCCTCGCTCTTAAGTTGCTATAATGACTTGTGGCTTACTCGAAGCGAGACGCGCCCAATTGCGATTGGTGCCCCTTTAAGAAGAACTGTTTCTACGAGCTCCTCGGCACGAAGGAGTCGAAGAAGGCCTGGCGGGAGATCCGCCTCGCGCACCCGCACAAGCGCGGCGAGGTGGTCTTCCACGAAGGCGCGATGCCCCAGGGCGTCTATGTCGTCTGCACGGGCAAGGTGAAGGTCTACAAGTCGAGCCGCACCGGCCAGCAGCTCACCACCCGCGTCGAGTCGCCCGGCGACCTGTTAGGCCATGTGACCTTGCTCTCCGACGAGGGCGCCTACACCGCAACCGGCGAGGCCCTCGAGCCCAGCATCGTGTCGATGATCGACAAGACCACCTTCTACAACTTCCTCGCCAAGTATCCGCCCGCCTCCCACGCCCTGCTCAAGGAGCTCGCCAAGGACGTGCGCCGGGGCGAGAACAAGGCGCGCGACATCGCCTTCAAGCCCGCGCGCGGCCGCCTGGCCGACACCTTGATCCGCATGATGGCGCCCAAGAAGCCCTACCCGATCGTCGCCGGCATCAAGCGCCGCGATCTCGCCGAGATGGCGGGCCTCACCATCGAGACCACGGTGCGCCTGCTCAAGGACTTCGAGGAGCGCGACGTCCTGCGCAAGAAGGAGAAGGATCTCCTGATCCTCTCCGAAGAGCGCCTCCGCGCGCTCGCCGGTTCTGCGTCCTAAGGCTCAGAGTTCCTCTGGGCCCGCGGCCCAGCCGATCTAGGACCTTTGACCTAGATCAATTGATAAACATCAAGCTTCCAGGTTGTCCCATCTCATCGGAAGTTACAATCATGCGCGTTATACTGTATGCATGATCAACCTGATTCTGACGCTCTCGCTCTCGACCTTCAACCCCGCCCCGGCGACCCAGACGGCCCAGTTCCGGCCCTGCGTGTGGCCCAACGTGTGCCGGGTCGCTCCCGCGACCCAAACCGCTCCGGCTCCCGTGACCGTCGCCCAGTTCCGGCCCTGCGTGTGGCCGAACGTGTGCAAGACCGAGACCGCCCCGGTGGTCGAAGTCGCCCAGTTCACCACCTGCGTGTACCCGCGCAAGTGCGGCAAGAAAGCCTGAGACTTTAAAGCCGACCTCGAACCGGCGCCGTGAGAAGACCCCGACCCCTCGGGGTCTTCTTCTTTTTATGACGCCGTTTGAACGGATCGTGTCGGCCCGATTGCGGGCACATTAATGACGAGCATCAAAAGACGGCATTGACCGTCCTCCTAGGGGGTTTTTCGGGGGCGGAGTACACTGTCTCCATGATCAACCTCATCCTGACGCTCTCGCTGTTCAACGCCGCTCCCGCGCCGAAGACGGCTCAGTTCCGTCCCTGCGTGTGGCCCAACACCTGCCGGGTCGCTCCCGCGCCCCAAACCGCCCCGGCCCCGGTCGTCGCCCAGTTCTCGACCTGCGTCTGGCCCAAGACCTGCGGGAAGAAGAAAGCCGCTCCGAGCCTCATCGCTCTGTAAGCCGACCTCGAACCGGCGCGACGTACGGGAGCCTCCGACCCCTCGGAGGCTCCCCTTCTTTGGCCGGCCGCGAGGAGGGAGGAACTCGCACCGGTGCGAGTTCCGGCGGCAATTCAGCGATTGCGTATCGGTTCATTTCACCTCCGGCGCGGAACTAAAATGGAGGGAAACGCAATTCCTGCTCCCCGCGGAAGGGCCCGAACCATTGAGCGCGATCAAGTGAGCGGGATCAAGTTCCAAAATTGACAGGCGTCCTCCAGGCCGGCGCGAGGCAAGAGTTACTCTGTCTTCAGAAGGAAGGAGGACACGAAAATGATGACTTTGATTCTAGCGACGTTCCTGACGGCGACGCCGGCCCCTCAGGCCACCGCCCAGTTCCGCCCTTGCGTGTGGCCGAACACGTGCAAGTCCGCCCCGGCCCCCGTCGTGGCCCAGTTCCAGCCCTGCGTGTGGCCCAAGACTTGCAAGAGCGTCCCGGCCCCCGTGATCGCGTCCGGCCCGGTGACGACGTGCGTGTGGCCGAACAAGTGCGGCTGAGCGGATCGCCAGCGAAGCGTGAGCCCCGACCTCATGGTCGGGGCTTTTTATTTCTTACGAGGAGCGCGGGCTCGTATCAGGTGTTGAAGAGGCGGTCGCCGGCATCGCCGAGGCCGGGGACGATGTAGCCCTTCGCGTTGAGGACGGAGTCCACCACCGCGGTGTACACCGGGACGTCGGGGTGGTCCTTGTGGATGCGGGCCACGCCGCGCCGGGAGGAGAGCAAGGTGAGCAGGGCGATGTTCTTCGCGCCGTGCGCCTTGAGGATGCGGATCGACTCGGAGGCGGAGCCGCCGGTGGCGAGCATCGGGTCGCACAGCACGACGAAGTGCCCCGAGATGTTCTTGGGCAGGCGGACGTAGTACTGGACGGGCTCGAGCGTCTTCTCGTCGCGGTAGAGGCCGATGTGGCCGATGGACGCCTTCGGCGCCAGCTCCAGCAGGCCCGGCGTCATGCCCAGGCCCGCGCGCAGGACCGCGACGAAGGTCAGCGGCTGGTCGAGGATCAGGGCCGGCGCGGTCTGAAGCGGCGTACGGACCGTCGTCTTGCGCGTGCGCACGCCCTTGAGCACCTCGCAGCCGATCAGCATGGCCACCTCGGCCATCAGGCGGCGGAAATCCTCGGGCTTGGTGTTCCTGTCGCGCAGGCGCGAGAGCTTGTCCTGGACGAGCGGATGATCGCTGACGAAAAGCTTCGGCATGGTTCCTCCGGTTACCGGATGACTTCGAGCACGACGGATTTCGGGCGGACGGCCTTGGGGGAGATCTTGAGGGCCTCGCGATACTCGCGCTCGCCCAGGTCGAGCTTGTTCCCGTCGGCGGCGTGGAGGACGGCGAGCGCCTCGCCCTTCGCGACGCGGTCGCCGACCTTCTTGAGCAGCTCGAGGCCGGCGCCGTAGTCGAGCTCCTGCTCCTTGAACGCGCGGCCCGCGCCCAGGAGGACGGCGGCGTGGCCGACCTTGCGCGCGTCGAGGGCGGCCACGAAGCCCGCCTTGGCGGCGAGCACCGGACGGGAGAGCTTGGCCTTCGGCAGGAGGGAGAGGTCGTCGATCACGGCGACGCTGCCGCCCTGGGCCTTCACGCAGTCGCGGAACAGGCGCAGGCCCGAGCCGTCGGCGATCTTCGAGCGCATGAGCGACGAGCCTTCGCTCGCGGACTTCGACAAGCCCGAGAGCTTGAGCATCCAGCCGCCGAGGGCGAGCAGGCACTCCAGGTAATCCGCGGCGGCCTCGTCGCCGCGGAGGATCTCCACGGCCTGGCGGACCTCGAGGGCGTTGCCGACGAAGCGTCCGAGGGGCTGCTCCATCGCGGTGAGCACGGCGACGGTCGGGATGCCGAGGCCCTTGGCGGTCTTGACCAGAGCCTTGGCGAGAGACCGGGCCGAGGCCGCGTCCGGGAAAATGGCGCCGGAGCCGACCTTCACGTCGAGCACCAAAGCGTCGAGCTCCTCGGCGGCCTTCTTGGGGAGGATGCTCGCCACGATCAGCGGGCGCGCGGGGACGGTGGCCGTCGCGTCGCGCAGCGCGTACAAGGTGCGGTCGGCGGGGGCGAGCGTGCCGGTCTGGCCGAACAGGCTGAAGCCGTGCTTGGCCACCTGGGCGCGGATCTCGGGAAGGTCGAGGCGGACGCGGAAGCCCTCGATGGACTCGAGCTTGTCGAGCGTCCCGCCGGTGTGGCCGAGGCCGCGTCCCGACATCATCGGGACGGCCAGGCCGCAGGCGGCCGCGAGGGGGGCGAGCGCCAGGGACACGCCGTCGCCGACGCCGCCGGTGGAGTGCTTGTCGGCCTTGGGCCGTTTGATCGCGCCGAGGCCGAGGGTCTCGCCGGAATCGGCCATCGCGCGGGTCAGCATGACCGTCTCCTTCTCGTCCATCCCCCGGCACAGCACCGCCATCAGCCACGCCGACAGCTGGTAATCGGGGACGAGCCCTTTCGCCGCGCCGCGGGCGACGAAGGCGAGCTCGCCGGGCGTGTGCCTCCCACCGTCGCGCTTCTTGGCGATGATGTCGAGGAACAGCATGGGCGCTACACGACCTTGATCAGGTCGGACAAGACGCCGCGCAGGGCGTCGGACACGCGGGCGCCGAGCGCCAGCACGTCGCCGTGGTTCTGGATCGCGCCGGGCAGGCCCGCCGCCATGTTCGACGTCCACACGAGCGCGGAGGTCGTCAGGCCCATCTGCCGCGCGGGGACCACCTCGGGCACGACCGACATCCCGACCACGTCGCCGCCGAGCGCGCGGAACGCCTTGATCTCGGCCGGCGTCTCGTAGGAAGGGCCGCCGACGGCGACGTACACGCCCTCGTGCACCGCCGCCTTGCGCTTGCGGCAGGCGGCCAGGATCGTCTTGTTGAGCTTGGCGTCGTAGGCCTGGGTCATGTCGGGGAACATCGTCCCGAACTCTTCCTCGTGGAACGCGCGAAGCGGGTTGCGGCCCATCAGGTTGATGTGGTCGGTGATGACGGTGAAGTGGCCGGGCTTGACCTTCTCGCGCATCGAGCCGACGGCCGCGGTCACGATCAAGGTCTTGAGGCCCAGGTACTCGAGGGCGCGGATGGGGAGCGCGATGTCCTCCATCGCGTGGCCCTCGTAGTAATGGAAGCGGCCCTGCATGACGACGACCGAGCGCCCGGCGGAGCGGCCCAGGATGAGCTTGCCCTCGTGGCCGGGGACCGTGGTGCGCGGGAAGCCCGGGATCTCGCGGTAGGGGATGGTCAAGGTCTTCTCGAGCGGAGGGACGGCCTTCGCCAGGCCAGAGCCGAGGACGAAGCCGACGTCGGGCGTGAAGCCGGGGGCCCGCTTCTTGATGAACGCCGCCGCCTTGCGGATCGCGCCGATGTAAAGATTGATCTTCATGCCGGCATTTTACCACATAGACGGCGCGCCGGGTTTTTGTAGAATAAATCCATGCCCACCTCGACCGCCGCCCCGACGGACCTGAAGTCCCTGACGAAGCACCTTCGCCACGACATCATCCGCATGATCGAGGCCGCCGGCAACGGACACCCCGGCGGCTCGCTGTCGATCATCGACATCTTGACCGTGCTGTACTGGAAGTTCCTCAAGCACGACCCGAAGCAGCCCGCCTGGGAGGGCCGCGACCGCTTCATCCTCTCGAAGGGGCACGCGTGCCCGGCGCTGTACGCGGTGATGGCGCACCGCGGCTATTTCCCGACCGCCGACCTGCTCAACCTGCGCAAGCTCGGCAGCCCGCTGCAGGGCCACCCGGACCGCCTGCGCATGCCCGGCATCGAGTTCTCGACGGGCTCGCTCGGCCAGGGCCTCTCCGTCGGCGTCGGCATGGCGCTCGCCGCCAAGGCCGACAAGAAGGACTGGAAGACCGTGGTCGTCCTCGGCGACGGCGAGATGCAGGAAGGCCAGTGCTGGGAGGCCTTCATGTCCGCGCCCAAGTTCAAGCTCGACAACCTCATCGCGATCGTGGACTTCAACAACGGCCAGATCGACGGCCCGGTCAAGGAGGTCATGGACATCGACCCCCTGACCGACAAGCTGCGCGCGTTCAACTGGGAGGTCCAGGCGATAGATGGTCATGATTTGGCGGCCATCGAAAATGCCCTTGCGCGTGCCTGGGCCGCCAAAGACGGCAAGCCCCAGGTCATCGTCGCCGACACGGTCAAGGGCAAGGGCGTCTCCTTCATGGAGCACAACATCGCCTGGCACGGGAACGCCCCGAAGAAGGAAGACGCCGACAAGGCTTGCATGGAGATCAAGAATGGCCGCTAAAGCGACGCGCGAATCCTTCGGCGAGACCATCCTCGAACTCGCCGCGACCAACGAGAACCTCGTCGTCCTGGACGCCGACCTCTCCAAGTCCACGATGACCCAGCCCTTCATGAAGAAGTACCCGCACCGGCACTTCGAGCTGGGCATCGCCGAGCAGAACATGATCGGCGTGGCCGCGGGCCTGGCGCTCTCCGGGAAGATCCCGGTCCTGACGAGCTTCGCCTGCTTCCTGATCGGCCGTGTCGAGTCCATCCGCGTCAGCGCCGCCTACAACCAGACCAACATGAAGCTCGTCGGCACGCACGCCGGCATCGGCATCGGCGAGGACGGCACCTCCCAGATGGGCCTCGAGGACGTGGCCGCGATGCGCGCGCTCCCGAACATGACCATACTCCAGCCGGCGGACCACGCGGAGACCCGGCAGGCCGTGCGCTGGATGATCGAGCACAAGGGGCCGGTGTACATCCGCCTCACCCGCCAGAAGATGCCCGACGTCCACGGCCCGGACTACAAGTGGCAGCCCAACAAGATCGATGTGGTGTACGAGCCGGTCAAGAAACCGGCGAAGTATCAGGCGACCATCATCGCCTCGGGCGGCCCCGTACCGCACGCGGTCGAGGCGGCCAAGCTCCTCGAGGCCAAGGGCTTCGCGGTGCGCGTCGCCAACGCGTCCACGCTCCTTCCCTTCGACGGCGAGACCGTCGCCCGGCTCGCCGCGGACTCCCAGCGCATCGTCGCGGTCGAGGACCACAACGTCCACGGCGGCCTCGGCTCCGCGGTGTGCGAGGCGATCGCCGAGCGGGGGATCTCCTGCCCGGTCGTCCGAGTCGGCCTGCGCTCCTTCGGCGAGTCCGCCACGCCCGAGCAGCTGTACGAGAAGTACGGCCTGACGGCGCCGAGCATCGCCGAGGCCTGCCTCAAGAACCCCGCGTGAGGCTCGCGGCGGGATCGCTGGCGCTGGCCGCGTTCGCGGCTCTCGCCGCGGCTCCGCCGCCGCCGCTCGCCTCGCGCCCGGCCGAGAAGGACTGCGCGTGGCGGCTGTTCTCGTCGCCCGAGCTCGGCCTCGAGGTCCCGGTCCAGCGCTGCGACTTCGGGTTCCGCGTCATCGACTTCGGCGCGGGCAAGACCTCCCTCTATCAGTCGATGGCCGACACGGGCAAGAAGGAGGACGTCTTCCCGGTCGTCTCGATGTTCGAGAAGAAGGCCGACGAGGGCCCCGACGAGGCGATCCGCCGCGTCGCCTTCAAGAAGCTCTCCCGCTACCAGCGCAGGCACTGCTCCGTCGTGGCCAAGCACGTCCCGCACCTCGTCCTGAGCAAGGCCGCCTTCACGATCTCGCCCGACGAGGAGTACGCCGCGAAGGCCGCGGCGAAGGCCGGCGCCGACGTCCCGCCGCCGCCGTGCGGCGACCTGGGCGAGTCGGCCGACAGCCTGACCTACTTCGAGTTCCACGCCCTGGAGAACCCGCGCCGCTTCGCCTTCGTCTGGGCCGGCCAGGACACGCCGCTCTTCGACGAGACCCGCCTCAAGTTCCTGCCATGATCGGCGCCCGGGATCGCGCCGTCCTCGACGCGCTCCTGCCCCCGGGCGGGCCCGAGGGTCTTCCCGGGGCGTTCGAGGCGGGCTTCGAGGATTTCGAATCCGGCTTCTCGAAGGACGCGCCGCTGCCGATGCGCCTCGGCTGGCGCGCCGCCCTCTTCGCCGCGGCCTGGCTCTCGCCGCTCCTCATCGGCCGCCTGCCGCCGCTCGACCGCTTGCCGCCGGAGGCGCGCGAGGACGCGCTGTGCGCGATGGGGAAGAGCCGGTTCTACCTGATCCGCCAGGTCTTCCTCCTGCTCAAGGCCGTGACGAGCTTCGGCTACGGCGGGACCAAGGAAGTGCGCCGCGCGGTGGGCTACGATGCGGGCTGACGGCGCGACGCTCGCCGCCTTCGACGAGGCGTTCGATTACGTCGTCGTGGGCTCCGGCGCCGCCGGCGCCACCGCGGCGCGCGCGCTCGCCGGAACGGGACGCTCGGTATGCGTGCTCGAGGAGGGCCCCGCGATCGACCCGAAGTCGTTCGGCGACGACTCCTGGGGCGCGTTCAAGACGATGTTCCGGGGCATGAACGGCCAGGTCGCGCGCGGCCGGGCCTTCATCCCGGTCATCCAGGGCCGCGTGCTCGGCGGCAGCACGGTGATCAACTCCGCGATCGCCTGGCGCGTGCCCGATGACGTGTTCGCCGAATGGGCGGCCCTCGGCCTCGGCGACGCGCTCCCGGCCAAGGAGCTCCACCGTTATTGGGACGAGATCGAGAAGGACCTCGACGCGGCGCCCACGCCCGAGGCGGCGTGGGGGGGCTTCAACCGCCTCATGCGCGACGGCGCGAGGAAGCTCGGCGTCCGCGCCGACCCGACGAGGCGCTACGCCTCGGGCTGCAAGGCCACGGGGCAATGCCTCACCGGCTGCCCGAGCGGGGCCAAGCGCAGCATGCTGACGACCTATCTCCCGCAGGCCGAGGCGAAGGGGGCGGTGATCGTCACCGGCGCCGAGGCCCGGCGCGTTCTGATCGAGGACGGGCGGGCGCTCGGCGTCGAGGGACGGCTCTCCGCTCCCGGGCGTCCCGCGTTCCGGGCCATGGCGCGGCGCGCCGTCGTCGTCGCGGCGTCGGCGATCCAGTCGCCGCTGCTGCTCGAGCGCAGCGGCGTGCGCTCCGCCCATCTCGGGGAGCATTTCATGGCGCACCCGGGCACGCCGCTGACCGGCCTGTTCGACGCGCCCGCGAGCCTGTGGCGCGGCGCGACCCAGGGCTTCGACTCCGTGCACCACCGCCGCGACTGGCGCGTCAAGATCGAGACGATCGGCCTGCCGCCGGAGATCGTCTTCGCGCGCCTGCCGGGAGCGGGGCGGCGCTGGAAGGAGAAGATGGCTCTGGCCAAGCGAACGGCGATCTTCGCCGTGCAGACGCGCGCCTGGGCCGAGGGCTCGGTGCGCGAGGGCCCGTTCGGCGCCGACATCCGCTACGACCTCGGCCGCCGGGACATGATGCAGATCCGCCGCGGCCTGCGCTTCGCCGCGGAGCTCCTGTTCGCCGCGGGCGCGCGCGAGGTGTGGCCCGGCATATACGGACTGCCGGAGGCCCTCAAGCCCGGCGACGAGAAGC
Organism: Elusimicrobiota bacterium; assembly: GCA_016182905.1. Lineage (NCBI taxonomy): Bacteria > Pseudomonadati > Elusimicrobiota > Elusimicrobiota bacterium. Next base: position 37,760 of record JACPFR010000052.1, on the reverse strand, counting down.
TCCTCGACGCGGGGCCCGACGATCCGCGCTGCTACTCCTGGATCCTCTCGCACCTGTTCGGCACCGCGCGCATGGCCGCCCGCGCCGGGGGGGGCGCGGTGGGGACCGATTTCGCCGTCCACGGCGTCCCCAACCTCGTCGTCGCCGACTCCTCGGTGTTCCCGACCAACCTCGGAGTCAATCCCCAGCACGCGATCATGGCCGTCGCGCGCCTGTGCGCCGAGCGCCTGGCGGAGAGGACCTGATGGAGCACCGCCCGCTGTTCGCGCGCATGAGGGACATGAGCGCCGCCGAGCTCGGCGCGCTGATGGCGGCCGGACGCGCGCCTTCCCGGGAGAGCCTCGCCGGCTGGGAGTTCCGCGGCTGGAACCACCCGCGCGTCCTGGCCCTGCTCGGCATACGCAAGTTCGTGAAGGGCTTTTTCATGAACGCCCAGGACCAGCTCGAGGGCTACAACCGTCCGCCGCGCCAGGACGGCTTCGACGCGGAGTGGACGGGCGCGGGCGCGCCGTTCGGCTTCTACCGCGTGGGCCCGCCCGTCGCGCCCGACCTGCGCCTCCCGGCCTCCTTGCTCCTCGACTACGGCTCGAGCCCGCGCAACGCCTTCTGGAAGCCGGAGCGCTTCCTGCGCGACTACCTCGTCCAGCCCGACCCGGGCGAGCCCGACGTGCTCCTCGGCCTGGCGACCTTGGCGCTCGGCCCGGCGCGCCCCGCAACGAACTACTTCCTGCTCGAGCGTCTGCGCAAAGGCGAATGGCGGCCCTGACCGTCCTCCTGCTCGCCGCGTCGCTGGCGGGCGCGGCGGAGGCGCCGCCCAAGGCGATCAAGGTCCTGACCTTCAACGCGGCGGGCATCCCGCTCGTGCATCCGGGGGTGGCGCGGCGGATGAAGGCCGCGGGACGGGAGATCGCGGCGGGCGGCTACGACGTCGTCGGTCTCCAGGAGCTGTGGCGCGACGGCGACAGCGCGGCGCTGGCGCGCGAGGCGGGCCTGCCTCACGCCGCGCGCTTTCCTCGCCGGGTCGCCTTCCGCTCCGGCCTGACCATCCTGTCGCGCTGGCCCATCCTGGCCGCGGAGGAGCGCGCGTTCGGCACGGTGCGGCCGTCCCTGCGCCACCTGTTCCAGGGGGAGACCGTGCCGAGCAAGGGCTTCCTGTTCGCGCGCGTCGCGACGCCGTGGGGCGAGCTCGACTTCTACGCCGCGCACACCTTGGCCGATTACCGCGAGACCCGGTATCGCATGCTCCGCATGACCGAGCTCTTCGAGCTCGCCGAGGGCGTCGTCGAGCTGTCGCAGGACCGCCCGTTCGTGATCCTCGGCGACCTGAACTCGGGCCACGGCGACCGGGAGTTCGACCTGTTCCTCGACCTGCTCGGCCTGGACGACCCGTGCGCGCCCGCGGGAAAGGAGGCCTGCGGCGACCCCAGACGGCCCAAGCGCATCGACCACGTCCTGCTCCCGACGGGGCGCCTCGACGCGAAGGCGCGGCTCGTCTTCGATCCCGCGCTGTCGGATCACTTCGGCTTCGCCGCCGACCTGCCGCGCGGCCTCATGGCCCTGCGCGCCCGGCCCGACCCGGAGCGGCGGAGGGCGGCCCTGCGCGCCGTCGATGAGGAGACGAGCGCCGCGATCGCGCGCCTGGAGACCGAGGGACGGAGGGCGGCCTGGATCCCGCTGTACGGCGCGTTCCTGACGGCGCGCTACGCGCGCCAGGCGGGGCGGCTCAAGGCCCTCCGCGAGCGCGCGGCCTCGGCGCCCTAGTCCGCGGCGACGACGCGCGTCTCGGCCATCAGGTCGTGCCAGCCGCGGCGCTATCACAGGCTGGAACGATAGGGCTTGCCCAGGGCGGACAGCACGGCTTCGGCGGCGCGGATGCCCCGGTCCTGGGCCTCCTCGAAGATCGAGAGGCCCGACAGGTCGGAGTGGGCGAAATGGATCGGGCCGATCGGCTTGGCCGCCGCGGCGCGCTCGGGGCCCCAGATGAAGCCGGGCCGCGGCAGGATCATGCCGTGGCCCCAGACCCACCCGTCGAGCCGCGTCACGCGCTCGCGCAGGCCCGGCAGCGCGCGCTCCAGGTCGCTCAGGCACAGCTCCCGCCACTCGGCGAGGCTCCTCTTGAACGCGGCGGCGCGCTGGGCGTCGGGGTCGCCCACGAGCGGCAGGTAGTAGGTCCAGACCTGGCGGCGGCGGTCCTGGGAGAAGCTCTGATGGGTCGCGTCGACGTAGCCGAGGCCTTTCCCGCCGTAGATCATGTTGTCCCACGCGGGAGAGACGCCGAGGCCGGCCGGCGGGTCCTGCACGGTGAGGTTCGCGATGAACCAAGGCGCGTAGGCGAAGCCCGAAGGCGACCGGTCCTCGCGCAGCGGCGCGACGATGCGGCGCGCGGCGAAGCGGGGGGCGCAGACGATCGCGCGCTTGGCGAGGATGCGCCGGGTGGAGCCCGACGCGGCGTCGAGGTAATCCACGCGCACGCCGTCGCCGTCCGGCGCGACGTCGTAGGCCAGCGCCCCGCCGCGCACGCGCGGGCCGAGCGCCTCGGCCAGCTTGCGCGCGAGGAAGCCCAGGCCCTCCGGCCAGACGAGGAACCGGTCGTCCTCGCCCTCGCCGCGCGCGGCGTAGTAATGAAGGCCGGCCCAGGCGGAGACCTCCGACGGCGAGCCGCCGTAGTCGTCGCGGCAGGCGTAGTCGACGTACCAGCGCAGGCCCGGAGAGCGGAAGCCCCGCCGCTCCAGCCACTCGGCCATCGTGATCCGGTCGAGCGCGAGCAGGTCCGGGTCGCGGGAGCTGTTCTCCATCGGGATCGCGAAGGCGGGCCGGCCGTCGCGGCCGACGCGCCGCCGCAGCGCGGCGATCTCGGCGTGGAAGCGGTCCCGCTCGGCCAGGTCCGCCGCCGTCGCGCCGAGGCGCGGATACAGCCCTTCCTGCCAGCGCCCGTGGAGGAAGAGCCGCTCCTCGGGGGCGTGGCACAGGACGCTCTCGTCGTACGCCGGCTTGCCGTCGCCCTCGCCGGTGATGACCTTGAGCTCGCGCAGCAGCTCCCTCGCCGCGCGCGCGCGCGGACCGGGGACGGGAAGGTAGTGCGCGCCCCACGGATAGCGGCTGACCTCGTTCTCGCCCCACGCCGCGTTGCCGCCGGCGCGCCGCTCGAGGTCGAGGACCACGAAGCCGCCCTCGCCCGAGCGGAGGAGCTTCCAGCCCGCCGACAGCCCGGCCGTCCCGCCGCCGACGATCACGACGGGCACGCGCTCCGTCGTGGAGGGCGGCGCGAAGCCGCCCGCGCGCAGCTTATGGCCTAGCGCGTGGTCCGGGCCGAGCAGCTCGCCCGGGATCCCGCGCTCGACCCCGCAGGCGCCGAGCGCCGCCGCGGCGAGCGCCCCGCCGATGAACTCCCGGCGAGTGAGGCCGGTCATCCGCCGTGGCTGATGCGGGCCCATTCGCGCTCGTAATGCTGGACGAGCACCTGCGTGTCGAGGCGGTTCGGCTCGGCCGGGACGCGGGCCATGTCGGCGGGGAAATCGAACATGCCGCGGACGATGCCGGGCGTCAGGAAGCGCAGGCCGGCGGGGAACTTCTCCGGGATCCGGTACGGCGCGGTCGCGCCGATGACGAAGCCCCACTCGCCGAACGACGGGACGTAGGCGTGATAGGGGCGCGTCGCGAAGCCCGCCGCCTCCATCGTCGTCACGACGGTCCAATAGGTCTGCCGCGCGAACAGCGGCGAGGTGGACTGCACGGTGACGATCCCTCCCGGCGCCAGGCGCCGGCTCAACAGGCGGTAGAAGGCGGTCGTGTACAGCTTGCCGACGGCGTAGTTCGAAGGGTCCGGGAAGTCGACGATGACGACGTCGAACCGGAGGTCGTTCTTCTCGAGCCAGCGGTAGGCGTCCGCGTTGACGACCGTGGTGCGCGCGTCGGACAGCGCGCGGCCGTTGAGGGCGGACAGCGCGGGGTGCGCGGTGAACAGCTTGGTCATCACCGGATCGAGGTCCACCAGGGTCAGCGAGCCGACGCGCTCGTCGCGCAGGACCTCGCGGGCGGCGAGGCCGTCGCCGCCGCCGAGGATCAGCACGCGGCGCGGAGCGGCGTGGGAGGACAGCGCGGGATGCACGAGCGCCTCGTGGTAGCGGTACTCGTCCATCGTACTGAACTGGAGGTTGCCGTTGAGGAACAGGCGCCAGTCCTCCTTCCAGCGCGTGAGCACGATCTTCTGGTAGGGGGAGGCCTTGCTGAAGATCACCTCGTCGGCGTACATGTCGCCCTCGGCGCGCGAGGCGATCTCGCCCGAGAAGGCGAGCCCGCAGGTCAGGGCGACGGCCGCCGCCGCGCACGCCGCGCTCAGGCCCGCGCGGCTCGGGATCGCGTCGCGCAGGAGGTACAAGGTCGCGGCCGCGACGCCGACGTTCAGCAGGCCGAAGAGGAGCGCGGTGTTCAGCAGGCCGAGCCTCGGCACCAGCAGCAGGGGGAACAGCACGGAGGCGAACAGCGCGCCGATGTAGTCCATCGTCAGGACCTGCGACACCAGGTCCTTGAAGTCCAGCCGGTCCTTCAGGATGCGCATCATCAGCGGGATCTCGAGCCCGACCAAGGTCCCGACGACGAAGACGACGAGGTACAGCAGCACGCGGAAGCTCGCCGCGTGCGCGAAGGCCAGGAACAGGAAGGTCGAGGAGAAGCCGCCGACGAGCCCCACGAGCAGCTCGACCTGCACGAACCGCGCGGCCAGTCCCTTGCCGACGAAGCGCGACAGCCACGAGCCCACGCCCATCGCGAACAGGTACGCCCCGATGACGGTCGAGAACTGCAGGACCGTGTCGCCGAGAAGATAGCTCGCGAGCGAGCCCGCCACGAGCTCGTAGATGAGCCCGCAGGTGGCGACCATGAAGACCGAGGCGTACAGCGCGAGGTTCACGGCGTCAGCCGATCATGGAGGCCGCGATGATCAGGCCCATCGCGATCGAGAGCCCGGCCATGACGGTCGCCAGCGCCCGGTTCTGCTTGACCACGATCTCCTGCCACAGGTCGTACGGCGTGAGCTTGTCGAAGATCACGAACCAGCCGAAGAAGACCGCCGCGCCGAGACCCGAGTAGATCACCGCGCCGGCGAGGTGCTGCACGTCCAGTATGCTCTTCATCACTTGCCTCCGAAGTATCGACGATAGCCGGAATAATGGGCCCGGTAGGAGCCGGGGTTGTCGCGGACGGATTTCGGCACGCCCGTCAGCCGCTCGACGGGCGTCATCCACCACCCGGTCCAGAGCGCCCAGGAGCAGGCGGCGGCGACGGCGAGCGCGTACCAGCGGTACCAGCGGCTCATTCGTCGTCCTCCTCGTCGTCCGAGGACGTGCGCGGGTGGTCGCTTTCCATCCAGCGCGTGTTCTCGAACGAGTCGTGGCGCATGCCCGCCCACACCGCGGGCAGGACGAGCAGCGCCAGCGCGATCAGCGGCAGGCGCTTGAGGGGCACGTCGCGCCTCACGGAGACCCGCAGGCTCAACTGCGGCGCGTCCGTCTCCGGCTCGACGCGCAGGTAGTAGCGTCCCGGCGGGACGCGCGGCACGTAGAAGGTCTCGCGGGGGCCGCCCTCGCTCCAGGACTCGCCGTCGTCGGAGCCGTGGTAATAAGAGAGCTCGCGTCCGAAGTCGAGGGCCTGGTCGGTGTCGGCGTCGATCAGCGCCATGCTCACGTACGACCAATGCTGATCGAGGTTCGTGTCCACCGTGATCTCGAGGTTAGAGGTACGGCCCGCCGCCTCGAACACCTCGCCGACGCGCGACCGCTCGGCGTCGGCGGCCGAGAAGTCGAAGCCGCCCTCGTACACCTTGACCTTGGACGCGGTCGCCTCGACGAGGACGAAGACGCCGACGCACAGCGCCGCGGCGAGGCCGAAGATCCGCCAGACCGAGGGCATCTCCCCGGCCCACGGGTTCGGCTGGGCGGGGGCGACGCCGATCTTTGCCGGCGGAGCGCCCGGCATGGAGAACGCGGCCCACACCTCCTCGGGCTCGACGTACTCGCCGGCGGTCCACACCGACTCCGTCGCGGTGACCTCCTGGGACAGGAGGTAGGGCGGGGCGATGAAGTCGCGAGAGCGCGCGGCGTCGCCCACCTTGGCGACCCACGGGAACTCGCCGAGCACGGCGGTGGTCACCGGGATGCTGGACTGGAAGTGCCGGTACAGGCGGCCGTCGAGCTCGACGGTGGGGGAGCGCTCGGCGTCGCGGTTCTGCGCGCCCTCCATCTCCGGCGGCACCGGGACCTTCCCTTCCTTGACCTTGACCTCGGGCAGCGGCGGGACCGGAACGGCCGCCGGCGCGGCGGCGGCGGCAGGCCCGGCCGCGGGCCGCGGAGGCTCGGCGCCCTTCTTGCCCGCGATGTTCTCGACGCCCGACAGCTTGCGCAGGATCATGATCTCGCCGGCGTCGAACCAGAGCGCGGCGCACGCGAGGCAGCGGTCCACCTCGATCTGGCCGTCGTAGGCGTCGGCGGTCTCCATCGGCCGCCGGCAGCGCGGGCAATCGAAGCGCGCGGGCCGCGGGCCGATCAGCCTCAGCGGCACGGCGATGTCGTCCGCCTCGTACAGCACGCCCGAGCAGCCCGTGCAGGCGCGCGCGACGACGCCGGAGGCGATCTCGACCGCCTCGAGCGGAGCCTGGCACTTCGGGCACTTCATGTCCTCAGCCACCGGGGCTTTCCTTCGGCTTGGTCTCGACGGTCTTCAGCAGGAGCCAGTGCCCGTTCGACTCCGTCATCCAGCGGAAGCCCTTGTACGGGTTCCAGAGCAGGTACTCGTCCCAGGAGTAGATCACGCCCGAATAGCGCACGGCCCGACGCTGGAAGCCGATGACCTCGAGCTGGTCGCCGCGCAGAGTGCCGCGCGTGCCGAGGGGGATCTTCGGCGTGACCCCGAGCTTGGAGCGGTACTTCGCGAGCACCTGATGGCGGGGATCCTTCGCGTCGAGCACGGCCGCGCAGTGCGGGCAGGCGAGGCTCTCGCTGACTCCCTCGGCGCGCAAGGTCAGCGGACCGCCGCAGGCGGGGCAGTCGAAGCGCGCGCTCATGACCAGCCCTCGATCTGCTTGAGCCCGGTGAAGGAGAGGGCCTCGAAGCTCTGGTATTCCCCGGCGAACGCGACGGCCGGCGATTCCGAGTAGTCGAGCGTGCCGAACGCGCCGTCCTCGCCGATCAGATCGGCGGAGGGGGCGGTCTCACCCAGCGGCGGCTTGAAGGGCAGCTCGCCCTGGGCGGCGAGGTACTTGGCCTCGACGATCTCGCGGACCTGGTAGGCCTTTCCTTGGATCTCGACCCGCGCGTCCACCGCGAGGTCCGCGAGCGCGGGGACGGCGGCTTCGGCTTCGAAGCTCACCGCGTAGGTGCCCTGCGCCTCCCCGAGCCAGCCCTGGCGGCCGTCGGCGAACATCAGGCACCACTCGTTCCAGAAGCCGCGGGGCGTCTGGAGCTGCATCCGGCCGACGACCTCGAACGCGGCGCCGCGGTAGCTCCCGCGGGAGCCGACCAGGACCGGGGAGCCGTCGGGCTGCAGCTGGGCGGATTCGCCGAGCTTCTCGAGGTCGAGGTCCTTGCGCTGGACGAGGCTGCGGCAGAACGGGCACACCGCCAGGAGGCTGATCGAGGCGCGGAAGGGGACCATCGCGCCGCAGGCGGGGCACTTGCGCTCGATCATCGGGTTACAGGGATTATCGCGCTTGGGACTCCCTCGGTCAAGCCGAGAATCTTCTCGCGCAGGCCCGGATTCGAGCCGTCGAAGCGCCACAGCCAGGCGTCGAGGAGGTAGTGCGTCGCCTGGGGCAGCGCGAGCAGGGGGATGAGCAGCGCCGCGAGCGCGCCGGACGGCGCCCAGTCCGCCGCCGCGCCGAAGTAGACCTCCGCGTGCTCCTTCCACACGAGGACGTCCCACACGCCCTCCTCGGCGTAGCCGACGGCCAGGAGCAGTCCGACGAAGAGGAAAAGATACGCCGGCTTGTGCCAGGTCTCGCGCCAGCTCCCGTCCTTCCACGACCGGTTCCCGTACAGCCAGACCAAGGCGTAATAAGGAACGCCGTGGGAGACGACGTTCGTGATCGTGAAGCCGAAGTCGGAGTTCGTCGCGACGATGCCGACGTACCAGGCGACGGCGGTGGACGCGATCACGGCGACCTTTCCGGGATGGACCTCGAGGCCGACCTTGCGCCGCGCGAGCTGGCGGCCGAAGAAGGCGCCGAGCACCGCGGCGTACAGCCCGCCCGCCCACGGGCCCGCGAGCCGGTTCAGGCTCACGAAGTCGCCCTGCACGAACCACCAGAACTTCCGCGCGGGGTCGGCGTGCCAATACACGAGCGGATAGAGCATGGTCGCGTAGATCGCCGCGGCCTCCAGCCGCGCCTCCCAGGGCTCCTTGCGTCCCTCGAGGCGCGAGTACGCGCGCATGAAGCCGTACTGCTGCCGCACGAAGTGGTAGACGGCCAGGTAAGCGAGCGCGCGCCAGAAGGCCAACGCCGACAGCCGGTACAGAAGAGCCCCGCCGAGCCAGCAGGCCAGCGGCAGGAGCACGTACAGCGCGCGCCGGCGGGGGAACTCGACCGGATCGAGGTAGGTGCGGTACAAGGTCGCGTACACGTGTCCCACGTCGATGAAGACGACGAAGACGAGCCAGCCCCAGGCCGGGGTCTCGGCCGCGCGCAGCGCGGGGATCAGCAGCACGGCGAGCGCGGCCAGCAGCGGCGGCCCCGCGAACCAGCCGAGGTCGAAGGCGGGGGAGTGCAGCCACTTCCGCGTTTGGTCCACGACGCGATTATATCGGATTCAGCCCGGAAGGAACTCGCGCCGGCGCGAGTCGTCTTCGACTGTTTCCGGAAACAGCCGAAGCCTTGCGCCCCAAGGCGCGGCAGGCTATCCTTCGAGAGAATGTCATGGCGTGAGCACATCGAGCCCGACTGGTTCCACGAGGCGCCGTTCTACCTCGCGGCCGTCATCGCGCACGGCGCCTTGCTGACCTTCAACCCCGTCATCGAGTGGGGCGGGCTCAAGGCGCCGGAAAAGGCCGTCCCCATCGAATTCGTCGCCGACATACCGCTGCCGCCCATCGTCCAGCCGGTGATGGCCCCCGAGCTGAGCCCGGGCGGCGACGGCTCCAACCTGCCGCCGAAGCACGGACCGGGCGAGTTCGAGCGCGAGAAGGTCCAGCGCGGCGCGGTCGACCCGCCGCCCAAGCCCAAGCCGGTGAAGAAGCCGGCCGCGGTCAAGTCCAAGGTGAACAAGCCCGGCACGACCGTGCACAAAGCGAAGGCCGCGCCCAAACCCCGCCCGCTGGCCGGGCCCAAGGCGGACGCGCAGGCCGTGAGGTTCGCGCGCGAGGCGCAGGCCGAATCGAAGCGCCTGCGCGCCGAGCGCGACCGCGCCGCCCGCGCCGTGGAGGCGGAGAAGGCGGCCGCCGCGAAGGCCGCCGCCATCGAGCTCGCGGCCGAGAAGAGGCGCATCGCCGCCGAGAGGGCGGCGGAGGCCAAGGCGGAGCGAGACCGCTTCGCGGCCCAGCAGGCCGCCGAGCGCGAGCGCCGCGCCGCGATCGCCCGCGCCGAGGCCGAGCGCCGCGCGGAGGCCGCGAGGCAGGCCGCCGAGGCGCGCGCCGCCGCGCTCGCCGAGCGGAGGCGGCTCGCCGCCGAGGCCAAGGCGGCCAAGGCCGCCAAGCGCGCCGAGCTCTCATCGGCGCTCGCGACGATGGCCGACCCCGACGAAGCGTTGTCGGCTGACGCCTCCAACGTTAATAGTGGCCGCGGCTCGGCCCGCAAGGGCCGCCCCGCCGCGGGAGGCCCCGTCGCGGGCAAGGGCGGGGACGGCGGCGCCTTCGGCGAGTCCGACTCCGGCGAGGGCGGGGGAAAAGGCGGGGGCGAGGCCGAGCTCGCCGGCGCGCGCAAGGCCGGCGCGGCCGCGGCCCTGGCCGAGTCCACCGACCCCGGAGACAAAGCCGGCAGCGGCGGCGCCGACCTCCTCGACTCCAAGGCGCGCGGCGGCGGCGTCGGCCCCGAGGGCGGAGGCGTGTCCTTCTCGGTCGACGGCCCGGTCGGCGACCGCCGCATCCTCGCGCGCGTGGCGCCCACGAGCCCGGACTGGGTCGCGACCCGCAACCTCGACCTGACCGTCACCGTCCGCTTCCAGGTCCTGCCCGACGGCTCGGTGAAGCCCGGCGCCGTGATCTCGAAGACCTCGGGCTTCCCCGACATCGACACGCGCGCCCTCAAGGCCCTCGCCCGCTGGCGCTTCCAGCCCGTCGCCGCCAAGTCCGGCGCCGCCGAGGTCTGGGGCCGCGTCACCTTCCGCTTCACCTCCTGATCGGTGACAGGCATTCCGTTTTTTTCTGTTTTCGCTTACCCGAAGGGCCCATGATTCAAGTCAATGCGCGGCGTTGACCTCCCTCCTCGTCGGGGGCCGCCGGTCCGGGCTACCATGTCGCCATGCACTTCAAAACCCTCGCTCTCGTCCTCGGACTCGCGGCTTCGGCCCACGCTCAGGTCGTCTACAAGCTGCCCACCACGCTCGGCAACATCGCCCCGGTGGTCCTCCCCAGCCGCCCGGTCGTCCCCATGATCCTGCCCTCGGTCGACGCGGTCATCGCGCTCCCGACCATCAAGCCCGAGGCGATCCCCGTGATTGTGACCGTCATCACGCCGGCCTCCTTGCCCGTGTACCCCGCGCCCGCGATCGGGCCCGCGCGCCTGCCCGGCGTGCCCTCGCCCCTGCCCCTGCCGACGCCCGCCGCTTTGGCCTCCGCGCGGCGTCCCGCGCCCAGCGCCGTCGAAGAGCCCTTCATCCTGAACTGGAGCCTGCTCGATGACAAGGGCGACGAGCCCGCGGCCGCCTTGGTGCCCAACGACCCCGGCCCGCAGCCCCTGTCGCCCGCCGGGGCGGTCAACCAGCTCCTCAACGAGATCAAGCCCGGCCAGCTGTTCGACGGACGCAAGCCGTCCCAGCGCGAGCTCGAGCTGCCTTTTAATCGCTACTTCTAACGAGCGAACGTCCCGGCTCCCGGCGCCATCGCCCGCCTCGCAACAGGCGGGCGATTGACTTTTACAGGGGGGGCCCCTACACTTCACCTCATGAGGCGCTCCGCGAGCGTCGTCTTCGCCTTTTGCCTGGCCGCCTCGGCGGCGCGGGCCGCTTCTCCTAAATATAAGCCGACCGACGACGCGCCCTCGCGCGACGGCTGGAACTCGATGAACATGGAGGCCCAGGCCGTCATGGGCGAGCTCCAGCTCCAGGGCGGCGACGTGCGCGGGGCTCAGAAGACCTTCCAGAAGTCCCTCGACCTCGGCACCAAGGTCCGCGGCCCGAAAGGGGAGATCGCCGCGCAAAGCCATTACCGCAGCGCCGAGATCTCGCTGTCCAAGGGCGAGTACGGCGAGGCGCGGCGCAACCTCGAGATCCTCATCCAGCGCTATCCCGACACGGAGTGGGCGCAGAAGGGCCGCAACCTGCTGACCGCGCTCCCCGACAATAACGCCTCGGCCCCGGCGGAGGCCGACGAGCCCTACGTCCCGGCCATGGCCTCCTCCTCCGCCGAGGAGGCGCTGGGGAGATTGCGCGCCGCGATCGACGAGGGCCGCGCCGAGGCAGCCCTCGCCGAGGCCTACGACTTCCACCGCCGCTACCCGTCGCGCCCCGAGAACCCCGAGGTCGACCTCGCCGCGGGCGCCCTGCACCTGCGCCGCGGCGAGGCCGCGAGGGCCGTGCGCTTCCTGAAGCCGCTGGGCGCGGGCTCGAACCCCGCCCTGAAGTACAAGGCCCTGCATCTCATCGGCGCGGCGCTGGCCTCGCTCGGGCTCGACGAGGCGACGCTCAAGATGATCCCGGAGGCCGACGCGGCCGCCGTCTCCGACCGCTGGCTCGCGCTCGCCCAGGTCTGGCGCGCCGCCGCCGAGGACCGCATGGGGCGCAAGGAAGACGCCGCCGAGCATTACCGCGCGGTGTCCGCCTCGGGGCAGGACTCGCCGGTGAAGGCGTACGCGCTCGCCGCGATCGCCGCGGACTGGGACCGCAAGGGCCGGACCGACCGCGCGCGAGACGCGCTCAAGCGCGCCGGCGACGAGGCCGCGAAGTGGGGCCTCGTCGAGCTGCGCGAGTCGACGGCCCTGTCGGAGGCGAACCTGCTGCTGAGGTCCAAGAAGCTCGGCGAAGCCGAGCGGGCTTATCAGAATTTCACCGGGAGCTTCCCCGACAGCCCGCTGCGCGCGCAGGCGCTGTACCAGCGCGGCCTGTGCCTCAAGAAGCTCGAGCGCCCGGAGGAGGCCGCCGAGGTGTTCGAGGACCTCGCCTCGCGCCACCCCGGCTCGGCCTACGCCGCCGACGCGCACCTTCAGCTCGGCCAGCTCTACACGGACCTCGGGCGGTCCAAGAAGGCGCTCGGCCATTACCAGAAGATGGGCCGCGCCTCCGAGGCCCAGGACGCCGACCGCGAGGCGCTGCTGCTGATGGCGCAGGTCCACTACAACAAGAAGCGCTGGGCCGAGGCGATCCCGCTGTACAAGAGATATCTCGAGGGCGCGCAGCCCGGGCCGAAGACGAAGGCGGTCGAGGGCCTGCTCCTCGTCGCCACCTGGCAGAACGACAAGGAAGACCCGGATCTGCCCGGCCTCGTCGCGCGGTATCCGAACCATCAGCTGGCGTCCCAGATCAGATGGGATCTCGCGGCGAAGGCCTATAAGAAAGAAGATTGGGACTCGGCGGAACAGCTTTTTCGGCGCCACATAGAAGATAATCCGCACGCCGCGAACATCGGCGACGCGCGCTACTACCGCGCCGAGTCCCTGCGCCAGCTCCACCGCACCGAGGACGCCGCGGGCGCGTACCGCAAGTTCATGGCCGTGCACCCCAAGCACCCGCGCGCGCAGGACGCCGCGATGGCCCTGGGCGCGATGCTCTACGAGGAGGGCGACGCCGCGGGCGCGGCGGCCGCCTACGCCAAGGTCGGGGGGACCGGCGCCGAGGCCGCCGACGCCGCCTACAACCGCGCGCTCGCGCTCGCCAAGGCCGGCAAGGAGCGCGACACCGAGAAGGCCTGGGTCGGCTTCACGACGAAGTTCCCGAGGCACGAGAAGGCGTCCTGGGCCTGGGCGCAGATCGCGAAGCTGCGCGAGGACCGCGGCGACCTGTCCGGCGCCGCCGACGCCTACGCCCGCGCGACGGGGACCAACGAGCGCATGAAAGCCCTGTACGCGCTCGGCCGTCTCCAGGAGCGGCGCAAGAGGATCAAGGAAGCCAAGAACGCCTACGAGCGCCTGCGCGCCCTCTCGCCCAAGGACGACGCCGCGCGATTGTCAGGGCTCCTTCGCTTGGGGCTGATGCTCGAGCTCGAGGACAAGCCCCAGTCCGCCGCGCCGCTCTACGCCGAGGTGATCAAGCGCGCCGAGCGCGGCTCCCAGACCTTCGAAACCGCCCGCAAGCGCCTCCAGTCCCTCTCCAGCGACAAATCCCTTGTGAGGTAGTCGGTGTCAGGCTCGCAAATTCGTTGAATTCCCGGGCACTCCGGATTTTGACGAATTTGCGAGCCTGACACCGTTTACAGGGTGTAGTCGACGCCTTTCCGGAGCTTGATCTCGATGGCGCCGTCGAGGTCGTCGCCGGTGACCTTGAGGGCGCCGAGCTGCTCGGCCTTGGCGCGGGCGGAGAAGAGCCTGGACGAGGCGTCGGACAAGGTGTTCTGGGCCTCGTTCATGAGGCCGCCGTTGCGGGAGAACATGGCGAACAGCGCCGCGGTGCCGGCGATGGTGCGGGCGGAGCGGTAGGAGCGGCGCGCGTCCCAGTAGGCCTCGACGGCGCGGGCCTTGTCGGTGAGGGGCTTGAAATTCGAGCTGTCGCAGGGGCAGGAGGGCTTGGGCTTCTCGACGGGCGCCGGCTGGGGCGCCGCGTTCACTTGGGCGCGCAGGGGGAGGGCGGAGGCCGCTGTCAGGAGCGCGACGGCGAGGGCGGTGATCTTCATGGCCATAGGATAGCCCGCCGGGCGCCTTGCGTCGGGGGCCGTCGGGCCTACGCGGGGCCCCGCGGAAGGCCTATTCCTTAACAGGACCGGGCTTGTCAGGTCCGCGCCCCTCCGCTATACTTGCGACCATGAGCGGAATGACCTTTGTGGAGATGCTGAAGATCAGCATCGCGATGCCGATTTTGCTGGTGCTGTCTTTGGCGATCTTCGCGCAGGCCCTGGAGCGGATCTACTCTTACTGGTTCGCTCAAAAGATGCCGACCGCGATGTGGGAGCGGGTGCGCGACCGCCTCGAGGCGGGGGACAAGGCCGGAGCCATCGCCATCGCCCGCCGCGACACGACCTTGATGGGCGAGGCCATCGCCCGCCTGATCGCGCTCGAGACGTCGAACACGGAGAAGCTCGTCGAGGCGTTCCAGCTCTACCGCCAGCGCCTGAGCCTGGGGCTCAACCGCCGCGTCGGCCTGTTCGGCACGGCGAGCTTCATCTCGCCGCTGATCGGGCTGATGGGCACGGTGCTCGGCATCATGCGCGCCTTCCACGACCTGTCCGCCGCCGGGGCGGGCGGGCCCGCCGTCGTCGCGGCCGGCATCTCCGAGGCGCTCGTCGCCACGGCCTTCGGCATCGGCCTGGCCGTCGTCGCGGCCCTGTTCTACAACTACTTCACGCTCACGGCGCGCCACCGCCTGAACACCGCCGACCTGTGGGTCCTGGAGATGGCGCAGCTGCTGGAGGACCATGGCGGGAAGCCCGTTTCATAAGGACGACGAGGCGGCGCCAATCTCCGACGTCAACGTCGTGCCCCTGGCCGACGTCTCGCTCGTGCTCCTGATCATCCTGCTCGTGCTCTCGCCGATGGCGGCCCAGTCCATGCTCAAGGTGCAGGCCGCCGCCGCGAAGGCCGAGGCCGCCCTGCCGACCCAGGTCGAGCTGCTGACCATGCGCGAGCCCGAGGCCGTCGTCGTGCTCGGCGTCACCGCGCTCGGCTTCGTGATGGACGGCCGGCTCATGGCCACCGGCTCCGAGCTCACCGAGTTCCTCAAGCTCAAGCTCTCCGTGCGCACCGACCGCAAGGTGTTCGTCTCGCCGGAGCTCGAGGTCGCGCACGGCCAGGTCATCGCCGCCCTCGAGGCGGTGCAGGCCGCGGGGGGCACGGTCGCCCTCGTGCAGGTCGTCGACCCGGAGGCGCGCTGATGGCCAAGTACGCGCTGCTGCGGATGCGGGCCAACTCGCCGGAGCCCGAGCCCGTCACCGAGGTGAACATCATCCCGGTCATCGACATCAGCCTCGTGCTGCTCGTCATTTTGTTCGTGACCGCGCCGCTGCTCGCCTATCCGACGCTCCCCGTCGCTCTGCCGCCCGCTTCGGCGCTGCCCAACCAGGAGCTCACCATCGCTTTGACGTATGCCGTTGATGGTACGTTGTCCGTCCGCGCCGCCGGCTCCTCCTGGGACACCGTCGCCGCCGACCTGCGCCGCGAGGTGGACAAGAAGAACGGCTCGATCGTCCTGATCCGCGCGGACAAGTCCGTGCCCTACCGGACCGTCCAGCGCCTGATCGGCGTCGCCAAGTCCGCGGGAGCCGCGCAGATCGCGCTGGCGACGGAGCCGGCGAAGAGATGAGCGCCGCGCTCCTGCTGCTGATCGCGCTTCCCGCCTGGAGCGCCCCGTCCAAGTCGGAGCTCTCGCAGGACATGACGATCAAGGCCCGGGCTTCGGGCTCGGCGGGAGTCCAGGTGTCGCCGCCGACCGCGTCCAAGCCCGTCATCGACGAGGTCCTGCGCTCGCTGTCGCTCGGACGCGGCGCCTCGGCCCCGGCGGCCGCGCGCATCCGCGCCGGCGGCGACGTGGCGCGCTTCCAGCGCCCCTTCCCCGAGCCGCCGTTCCTGGCGCTGTCGCCGGCCAACATCGTCGCGGTGTACGACGAGTGGAGCTTCGAGGTCCTCGACAACGAGGGGGACATCGTCTGGAAGTCCGACGGCGTGGGCATGCTCAACGAGAAGATCGACTGGGACGGGGGCGGGCCCGACGGGCGACTGGCCGTCGTCGCCGGGCGCGCGTACCATTACCGCTTCACGGGGCGGCGGGCGGGGCGGGCGTTCGTCGTCGAGAGCGACCCAGTGCCGCTCAAGTCGTTCACGCGCCGCGAGTACGCGGGCGAGACGCGCCTCGAGGCCGACGCCGCGCTCCTCTTCGAGGACGGCAAGGCCGACTTCACGAAGGAGTCCGGCGCCTGGATCGACGCCTTCGCCAGCCGCCTGCGCCTGGGCGAGCCGCGCGCCGACGGCGACTACAAGCTCGAGCTCGCCGCGAAGGACGTCCGCGGCAAGGTCACGCAGGCCCGCGCGAAGGCGCTCCGCCGCCGCCTGGCCAAGGCGCTGCTGGTGGCGCCCGAGCGCGTCGTCGTCGGCCTGATGCCCGCGACGCGCGGCGAGGCCGTGTCGGCCTTCCTGCCGCCCTCCAAGGGCCCCGCTCTGCGCGTCGAGTAGCTACCGCCGCGCGCCGTAAGGCATGGGCGAGTTCCAGGGCGCGAACACGGGAAGCAGCAGCATCGCCGGCACGCCCGCCGCGATCGTGAGGAGGAAGAACGTCGGCCAGCCCGTCGCCTCCGCGATCTTGCCCGCGGGGGCCACCAGCACGTCGCGGCTGAAGGCCATCAGGCTCGTCATCAGCGCGTACTGCGTCGCCGAGAAGCGCGGGCTGCACAGGCTCATGAAGAAGGCCCCGAAGCCCGCGACGACGAGCCCGGCGCAGAAGTTCTCCACGATGATGACGGCCACCATGACGGGGTAGCGCGGGTCGAGGGAGAGGATGTAATAGCCGATGTTGCTGGCGAGCTGCAGCACGCCGAACACCCACAGGCAGCGGTTGATGCCGAGGCGGCTGATCGCCCCGCCGCCGCACAGCGCGCCGACGATGGTCGCGAGCAAGCCGACCCCGCCCTGGATCGCGCCCACGTCGGTCTGGGAGAAGCCGGACTTGAGGAGGAAGGGCGTGGCCATGTTCCCGGCCATGGAGTCGGCGAGGCGGTAGAGGGTGATGAAGACGAGGATGACGGCGGCGCGCCAGGCGGAGCGGGCGAAGAAGTCGCGGAAGGGCTCGACGATCGCCTCGGTCATCGTCTCCGGGAGCCTGTCCACGGGCGGAGGCTCGGGGGACCAGACCGTCGCCGCCAGGCCGAGGAGCATCAGGCCCGCCATCACGAGGTACACCGCGTTCCAGGTCATGCGGTCGGCGAGGATCAGGGCCGCCGAGCCGGTGATGAGCAAAGCCGCGCGGTAGCCGACGACGTAGATCGCCGTGCCGGCGCCCATCTCGCGGGTCTCCAGCACGTCGACGCGGTACGCGTCGATGGCGATGTCCTGCGTCGCGGAGAGGAAGGCGACGCCGAGCGCGGTGAACGCGAACGCGAGGACGGCCGTGCGCGGGTCGCCGAAGGCGAGCGCGGCGATGGCCAGCGCCAGGGCGGCCTGCGAGATCGCCAGCCAGCCGCGGCGGCGGCCGAGGAAGGGGGGGCAGTAGCGGTCCACGAACGGCGACCACAGGAACTTCGTCGAATAGGGGAGGCCGACGAGGCTGAACAGGCCGATCGTGGTCAGGTCCACCTTCTCCGCGGTCATCCAGGCCTGCAAAGTCCTGCTCGTCAGGAACAAAGGCAGCCCGCCGGCGAAGCCGAGGAGGCCGATGGCGGCCATCTTGCGCGAGGCGAAGACGCGAAGCCCGTCGAGCCGGTCCATGACGCAGTATATAACTGAATTTGGTAAAATAGGAAAATAATGTCCCACAAAAGCTCCTCTCACTCGATCACCCTCATCCCCGGAGACGGCATCGGCCCCGAAGTCGTCGCCGCCGTCCAGGCCGTCCTCGCCGCCGCCGAAGTGCCCATCACCTGGGAGGTCCGCCACGCCGGCGCCCGGGTCTTCAAGAACGGCGTCGCCTCCGGCGTGCTCCCCGACACCGTCGAGTCCATCCGCCGCACGCGCTGCGCCCTCAAGGGCCCGCTCGAGACGCCGGTCGGCTTCGGCGAGAAGAGCGCCAACGTGACGCTCCGCAAGTTCTTCGAGACCTACGGCAACATCCGGCCGGTGCGCGAGCTGCCCGGCATCCGCACGCCCTACTCGGGCCGCGGCATCGATTTCGTGGTCGTGAGAGAGAATGTCGAGGATCTCTACGCGGGAATCGAGTACATGCAGACCCCCGGGGTCGCGCAGGGCCTGAAGATCATCACGCGGAAAGGCTCGGAAAAAATAATCCGTCTGGCGTTCGAATTGGCCAGGGCCGAACACCGCAAGAAGGTCACGTGCGCGACCAAGGCGAACATCCTCAAGTTCACCGAAGGCCTGTTCAAGCGCGTGTTCGAGGACGTTTCAAAAGACTATCCGGAAATACACGCCGAGCACCAGATCGTCGACAACTGCGCCCATCAGCTCGTCATGCGCCCCGAGCAGTTCGACGTGCTCGTGATGACGAACATGAACGGCGACATCCTCTCCGACCTGGCCTCGGCCCTGATCGGTGGCCTCGGCTTCGCCCCGTCGGCGAATCTGGGTGATGGAGCTTCTATTTTCGAGGCGGTCCACGGCTCCGCGCCGCAGATCGCGGGCAAGGACATGGCCAACCCCACGGCGCTCCTGCACAGCTCGGTGCTGATGCTGCGCCACCTCGGAGAGATGAAGGCCGCCGACGACGTCGAGAACGCTTTGCTGGTCACGCTCGAGGACGGGAAAGTGTTGACCGCCGACATGGCCGGCGGCGGCCGCGAGCCCGCCGGCACGAAGGCGTTCACCGCCGAGGTGATCAGGAACCTCGGCTCCGCGCCCAAGTCGTTCCCGCGCCGCGAGTACCAGCGCATCAAGATGCCCAAGGTCACCCGTGACGCCGTCATGGTGACCGCCAAGGACACGCGGCCCATGGGCGTCGACATCTTCGTGGCGACCGCGATCGAGCCGGCCGTGCTCGGCCCCTCGATCGAGAAGGTCCTGACCGGCCTGCCCGTGCGCCTCGCCCAGATCTCGAGCCGCGGCACGAAGGTCTACCCGAACACCCACGACATCGAGTCCGACCCCGTGGACTGCGCGCGGCTCCGGTTCAAGGTCTCGACGCACGGCGAGACCTTGGACGACAAGGACATCGCCGAACTGCTCCAGCGCGTGGGCACCCAGGTCCTCTGGGTCCACGTCGAGAAGCTGTTCAAGTACGACGACCAGCCCGCCTTCACTAAGGACCAGGGCGAGGACTGACGGCGGCGACGAATGGACCAACCACAAAGACACAAAGTCACGAAGATAACCGGATAGAAAGTTAACGGCAAAGGCCGCATGCCGTTAACTCCTCATCCGTTTCCGTTCTTCGTGACTTTGTGTCTTTGTGGTTCTTCCGTTAAAATTTAGGCTGATTCTTAATATATTTTTTGTGACCCCCTTGTGACGACGGGGGGAGGGCCATGGCCAATCCGTTGCGTAAGAAAGGCCGTGACCACTAAATCCCAGAAGCGCGCGTCCCCGCCGGTCCCCTCTCACGCGAACGGCTTCGTTCCGAGCCAGTCCGCGAAAGCCGACACCTCCCACCACCCGGGCCGCACCGGGATCGATCTGCTGCACGACCCGCTGTACAACAAGGGGACGGCGTTCACCTACAAGGAGCGACAGAAGCTCGGCCTGCTCGGCCTCCTCCCGCCCCGAGTCTCCACGCTGAAGGGACAGGCGACGCGCGTCATCGCCAACGTGCGCAAGCGCGTCACCGACCTCGAGAAGTACGTCGACATGCTCTCGCTGCTCGACCGCAACGAGACCTTGTACTACCGCGTCGTCACCGACAACATCGAGGAGATCATGCCGCTGATCTACACCCCGACCGTCGGCAAGGGCTGCCAGCTGTACGCCCACCTCTTCCGGCGCTCGCGCGGGCTGTTCATCACGAAGTACGAGAAGGGCCGCATCAAAGAGGTGCTGCGCAACTGGCCGCGCCAGGACGTGCGCGTCATCGTCGTCACCGACGGCCAGCGCATCCTCGGCCTCGGCGACCTCGGCGCCAGCGGCATGGGCATCCCCGTCGGGAAGCTCGCCCTGTACACGGCCTGCGGCGGCATCCCGCCCGGCCAGACCCTTCCGATCACGCTCGACGTCGGCACGAACAACCCGGCCTTGCTCGCCGATCCGCTGTACCTGGGCCTGCCCGAGAAGCGCATCGAGGGCAAGGAGTACGACGACCTCGTGCACGAGTTCGTGATGGCCGTTCAGGAGGTCTTCCCGAAGGCCCTGCTGCAGTTCGAGGACTTCGCCAACCACAACGCGTTCCGCCTGCTCGAGAAGTACCGCGACGAGATCTGCACCTTCAACGACGACATCCAGGGGACCGCGTCGGTCACCTTGGCGGGCCTGTATTCGTCGCTGCGCATCACCGGGCGCAAGCTCACCGACGAGAAGATCCTGTTCCACGGCGCCGGAGAGGCGGCCATCGGCATCGGCGACCTCGTCGTCGGCGCGATGATGGCCGAGGGCCTCAGCAAGAAGGAGGCGATGGCGCGCTGCTGGTTCATGGACTCGAAGTCCCTCGTCGACTCCAGCCGCGCCGACCTGCAGCACCACAAGCTGCCGTACGCCCACAAGCACGACTTCGGGCCGGTGCCGACTTTGCTCGACGCGGTCAAGGCGGTCAAGCCCACGGCGCTCATCGGCGTCTCGGGCCAGGCCCAGCAGTTCACGAAGGAGATCATCGAGGAGATGGCGAAGCTCAACAAGCGCCCGCTGATCTTCGCGCTCTCCAACCCGACCGCCAACGCGGAGTGCTCGGCGGAGCAGGCGTACGGCTTCTCCGACGGCCGGGCGATCTTCTGCAGCGGCAGCCCCTTCCCCACGTACGTCTACAAGGGGCAGACCTTCGTCCCCGGCCAGGGCAACAACGCGTACATCTTCCCCGGCGTCGGCCTGGGCGTGGTGGCGGTCGGCTCCAAGCGCGTCACCGACGAGATGTTCGCCGAGGCGGCGCGCGCGCTGGCGAAGCTCGTCACCGAGGAGGACCTCAAGCAGGGGGCCCTGTTCCCGCCTCTGACCAAGATCCGCGAGATCTCGGCCCGCATCGCCGAGGCCGTCGCCGAGGTGTGCTACGAGCGCGGCCTGGCGACCATGCCGCGCCCGAAGGACCTGCGCAAGACCATCCTCGATATGCAGTATCAGCCCGAATACAAGGAATACGTCTGAATGGAGAAAAACATGAGCACTGTCGGCACCCCTCAACGACCCCTGTGCGTCGCCGTCATCGGCGCCGGTCCCTCCGGCTTCTACGCCGCCGAGGCGCTCCTCAAAGCCCCCGGCCTGACGGTCCGCGTGGACCTCTATGACCGCCTGCCCACCCCGTTCGGGCTGGTGCGCGGAGGCGTGGCCCCGGACCATCAGAAGATCAAGTCCGTGACCGCCGTCTACGAGAAGGTCGCGATGGACCCGCGCCTGCGCTTCTTCGGAGGCGTGCGCCTGGGGACCGACGTCAAGATCGAGGACCTGCGCGCGCGCTACGACCAGATCGTCTACGCGGTCGGCTGCGAGAGCGACCGGAAGATGGGCATACCGGGCGAGGAGCTGGGCGGCTCCTTCTCGGCGACGGAGTTCGTGGGCTGGTACAACGGCCATCCGGACCACCGCCACCGGACCTTCGACCTGTCCTGCGAGGACGTCGCGGTCGTCGGCATCGGCAACGTCGCGATGGACGTGACCCGGCTGCTGGCCTGCGATCCCGAGAGGCTCGCCAAGACCGACATCGCGGACTACGCGCTCGAGGCCCTGCGCAAGAGCAAGGTCAAGACCGTGTGGCTGCTCGGACGCCGCGGGCCCGCGGAAGCCGCGTACTCGCCCGTCGAGATCGAGGAGTTCGGCAAGCTCGAGGGCTGCGACCTCGTCATCAAGCCCGAGGAGGCGGTCGTCACCGAGGTCTCCCGGCTCGACACCGCCGACGCCAACGACAAGAAGAAGGTCGCCTACGTCCAGGAGCACGCCAAGAAGGGCGAGGGCGCGCAGGCCCGCAAGATCCGCCTGCGCTACTGCGTCTCTCCCGTCGAGCTCATCGGCGAGGACGGCAGGATCAAGGCCGTCAAGCTAGAGAAGAACAAGCTCGTCGACGACGGCAAGGGCGGCGCCAAGTGCGTGGGGATCAAGGAGTACGAGACGATCCCCGCCGGCCTGATCCTGCGCTCCGTCGGCTACCGCGGCATCCCGATCCCCGGGGTGGCGTTCGACGAGAAGTCGGGCCACATCCCGCACGCGGACGGCCGGGTCGTCGTCGCCGGCGCCCACCTGCCGGGGGAGTACGTCGTGGGCTGGGCCAAGCGGGGCCCGTCGGGCCTCATCGGGACCAACCGCGCGGACTCGGTGCTGACCGTGCAGTCGATGCTCGCGGACCTGAAGGACGGCAAGCTGCCCTCCGGGCCCGTCGACGTCGCGCCGGAATCCGCGGTCAAGCTGCTGTCGTCCCGCGGCGTGTCGGTCGTCAATTACCAGCAGTGGAAGAAGATCGACGAGCTGGAGCGCAGCCGCGGCGCCGCGCAGGGCAAGATCCGGGAGAAGTTCACCAAGATCGAGGACATGGTCGCGGCGCTGAGCGTCGCCGCCTGACGGCGAACGAACGGATGAACCACTAAGACACCAATACACGAAGAACGGAAAAGGAAGGGTAACGGCATCGGCGTGCCGTTACCCTTCTTCTTTTCTTTGTGTCTTGGTGTCTTAGTGGTTCATCCGTTCGTCGCCGTTACGGCTCGGACCGGACCTGCTCGACGAGCTCGCGCACGCCGGCGTAGTTCGCCGCGGCGTCGGGGCCGGCGGCGTCGGTCTCGAGCACCTTCACGGTCTTGCGGAAGTGCTCGAGGACGGGGGCGGTCTCCTCGCGGTAGATCTCCATGCGGCGCTGAAACACCTCGGGGCTGTCGTCCATGCGGCCGCGGGCCGCGATGCGGCGCTGGAGCTCGGCCTCGGGCGTCTTGAGGTTGACCAGCGCGTCGATCGTGCCGCCTTCCTTCATCCAGGACTCGATGACGCCGATCTCCTCGGGGCGGCGGGGGAAGCCGTCGAGGACGAAGCCGGAGGCCTGCACGTCGGGGCGGGAGAGGCGCTCCAGGACCACGCCGCGCACGAGCGCCGAGTCCACGAGCTCTCCCTTGGACATCTCGGCGGCGAGCGCCGGGTCGGAGGCGGCCTTCGCGCGGAGCAGCTCGCCGACGGAGATATGGATCATGCCGTAGTCGCGGGCCAGCATCTTCCCATAAGTGGTCTTGCCCGAGCCGGGGGGCCCCGTGATGAGGATGCGCAGCGCCCGGGAGCTCCGGTCGGCCAGCAGGGAGGAGCGGACGCCCTCGAGGAAGCGGGCGGTCAGCGCCGGATCCTCGCCCTTCGCGGTCCACTCGGCCGCCAGGACGTCGCCGTAGGTGTCGGCGAGCCTTCCGATCTCCTCGGCGCCGATCAGGTTGACGACGAAGTCGGCGCGCCGCTTGAGCGGGAGGATGAACTCCTTCTCGTCCTGGAGGATCACGGGCCATCGTTTGAGATTCGTTTCTGCGGAAATACCGCGCTCCAGGCGGTCGCGGCGCAGGCGGCGGGCGAGGCGGATGACGGCGGGAGCGTCGAGATAGACGTTGAGGGTCGCAGCACCCTCCGCGGCCTTGATGAGCTTGTCGTGCGAGGCGTAGATCGAGTCCACGACGAGGACCTCGTCGGCCCCGAGCGTCAGGTACTCGCCGCTGTCGAAGCGCGTGGTCTGCGTCGCCATGTCGTTGAGCGGCAGCTCGACCTTGCCGCCCGCGAGCAAGGTCCGGATGTCGTCCGCCACGCGGTCGAGATACAGGGAGTCGGGACGGTCGAAGTCGGGCTGGCCGTCGGGGCCCATGGGGACCTCGGCCTTGGGCTTGAAGTAGCGGTCCACGGGGAAGACCTTGACGCGCTCGCCGAGCGTCGTCTTCAGGCCCTCGGCCAAGGTGGACTTGCCGGCGGCGGTCGGGGCCTCCAGGAACACGACGCTGCGGCCGGGAAGGCCGCGGGCCGCCTCGAGGGCGCGCGCCATGGCCTTGCCGCCGTCGGTCGCGGCGTGGCGCGACAAGCCGGCGGGCAGGAGGGGGGCGATCAGCGCCTTCGCCTTGGCCTTGAGCGCGGCGGGGCCGGCCGCCGCCTTTCCGGGCGTCAGGCGGTCGACGAGGCGGACCAGCGGGCCGATCAGCGAGTTGGCCGCCTTCGGCGCGTAGATCTGGGAGAGGACGATGGCCGCGGTGAGGATGCCGATGGCGGCGTTGACGGCCCAGCGGACGTCGCCGCCCATCACGGCCGCGTAGAGGTGCAGGAGGCTGCCCGCGACGACCAGGGCCGGGTACATCGGCGCGATGCCTTGGGGCGCGCGGCCTTCCCGCGCGAAGATCTTGACGTTCCGGCGGATCTGGGGCCAGTTCAGCACCCACAGCAGGCCCATCGCCGCGGTGAACGAGGCGGTCAGCCAGGCCGACAGGGGCATGAAGATCGCGCCCGCGATCAGGGGCAAAGGCGCCAGCACCGCCAGCGCGGTGAGCGCCGTGGCCTTGAGCTCCTTGCGGTCGCGCTTGTGCCAGTTTATCTGGCCGACGACGACGCCGCTCTCGACGACGCCGGCGACGTTGGCGAGGTTCCACCAGAGGCTCGCGCCCGAGCCGATGGACACGACGGACAGCAAGGCGGCGGCGGCGAACCAGATCAGGGGGCTGGCGATGGCGAGGTCCTTGACCCCGTCCTTGCCGCCCTTGAAGTTCTTCCAGATCTGCGGGATGCCGATGACGCTGAGCGCCGCGCTGCCCGCCGCGGCGACGACGCCCACGTTCGCGGCGAGGAGGGGGCCGAGGGCGGCGACGACGGCCACGCCCGCGAAGGCCGCGGCGCGGACGAGCGGCCGGTGCCAGAAGGGCTTCGCCGAGGCGGGGGTCTTGGCCGCGGGCGTCTCGACGGGAAGCGGCGCGTCGTTCTTCGCGGCGGCGACGGGCGCGAAGCGGAAGACGGCGCGGCGCGCGGTCGCGGCGGGGGCGCGGACGGGATCGGCGAGGGTTCCCCTGCCTCCTTCGATCAGCGCCTCGGGGTACAGGGCGGCGAAGGATTCGGCGCCGGCCCGGCTCGAGTCCTCGACGGGGGCGTCGCGGCGGACGGTCGCCATCACGCCGTCCCGAGGGGCGGCGCTCAGGGCGGCGGCCTGGAGAGCGGGGGCGGCGGAACGGGCGAGAGCGGAGGCCGAGGCCCGGGCGGCCGCGGGCCGCGCCGCCTGGAGCGCCGGGGCGGATCGCATGGCCGAGGGGGTCAGCGCGGCGGGAGCCAAAGCGGCGGACGGGGTCAGGACCGGGACGGGAGTGAGGCCGGGGACGAAGGAGGCGGAAAGCGACGCCTGAGGGAGAGCGTGGGTCTGGCCGACCGGAGAGAAGGCGCCGACGGCGGAGGCGGGAATGGCGGGGACCCCGCCGGCGTGGGCCTGGGCGGCGGAGGCGTTGACGACCTGAGCTAAGGCCTCGTAGGCGCCCCACGAGAAGGACCACGCGACTTGAAGCGTCGCCAGGAGGACTGCCAGGAGCTTCTTGCGCGTCGTCATTCTATATGAGGATAACGGCCGAGCGGAGGGCGAGTCAGGGCCCTAGGACCCGAGGTCTCCTGGGCCCAAGGAACTACCGGCACAGAGGTCCGAGCGGGCTTCCAGGATGATTGCGCTTGATTTCCCGCGCCATGCAACTTTTTCGGGGGCTCGATCGTATGAAGGTATGGATGACCGAACCGTGCTCGAACTTCTTAAGAGGATCGCCGCCGCCCCCGACGTGATGGAAGAGGTGGCTGCGGCGGCGAAAGCCGCCGGCGCCTGGCGTACCTGGACCTTCGACCGCCAGGGCTGGTTCATCAGGAAATATCACCGGCTCACGCAGGCCAAACTGGCGAAACGATCGGGAGTGAGCCAGCGGCGGATCTCCCGCATCGAAGCGGGAGACGACGTCAAATTGAGCACGCTCAGGGCCCTGTGGCGGCCGCTAGGCTATGAGCCTCTCGTCATCCCTGACGCGCTCGACCTGCCGCGCCAGTCGCGCCCGTTCCGGAAGGGGCGGACGATGTCGTCCAAGACATCATCACTGCCGGCGCGGGAGTGATGATGACCTTGAGGTCATCCTCGGACTAGAGGTCCGAGGAGGCGGGGCGGGAGCGCTCGACGAGCCAGACGACGGCCGTCGAGAGGAAGTACAGGCCGAGCAGGACGCCGCCGAACAGGATGGTCGTCGCGATCAGGTCGCCGGGGGTGAGGAAGGCCGAGGCGGCGAGTATGGCCACCGTGGACTCGCGCCAGTAGCGGATCATCGCGCGCGCGCTCACCAGCCGGAAGCGGGCGAGGAAGTAGAACAGCACCGGCGCCTCGAAGGAGACGCCCGTGCCGACCACGACGCAGAGGAACAGGTTCAGGTACTCGGTGGGCTTCAGGTTGGGGCGCAGGCCGGCCCGGCCGGCCTCGTCGAGGAGGACGTTGGCCAGCACGGGGAAGGCGACGAAATAGGCGAACACGGCGCCCGCGACGAAGCACACGCTCGTCGCGGCCGTGAAGGTCACGGCCATGCGCCGCTCGCGGTCGCGCAGAGCCGGCCGGACGAAGGCCCAGACCTGATAGAAGAGGTAAGGGGAGATGACGAACACCGAGGTCCAGAAGGACAGGCGCATCATCGAGATGAACGGCTCGGCCAGGTCGGTGTAGGTGAAGGGCGCCACGAGAGCCGGCGCGGCGACGCGCAGCGGACGCTGGGCCAGGTCCCAGAGGCGGAAGCGCAGGAAGTAGCCGCAGGCGGTCGCGACGAACAGGGCGATCGCGCTGTTGATCAGGCGGTCGCGGAACTCGCCGACGTGGTCCCACAGCGGGAGCCGTTTCTCCTCCGGGAGGTCGTCCGGGAGGTCCTGCGGCACGAGCTCCACGCTCACCGGCCGCTCCCGTCGAACGCGGCGGGGATGTGCGACGCCGTTCCCGCGTCGAGGGCGACGACGTCGAAGCGGCACGGGCCGGTCCACGCCCGGGCCTGCAGCCACAGCTGCGCCGCCTTGATCAGCTTGCGGCGCTTGGCGCCGCCGACGGAGGCGGCCGCGCCCCCGAAGGACGACGACGCGCGGGCGCGGACCTCGACGAAGACGATCTCGTCCTTGTCCCGCGCCACGAGGTCGATCTCGCCGACCTTCGCGCGGAAGTTGCGCTCGACGACGGTCATGCCCTTGGCGCGCAGCAGCTCCGCCGCCGCGTCCTCCGCCGCCCGGCCCGTCTCGGCGCGGCCGCTCATCGCGGGACCGCCTGCCGCGCGACGGGCTCGTAGGTCAGGCGATGGGCCGCGCACGGCCCCAGCTCGGCGAGGGCGCTCAGATGCGCCTTCGTCCCGTAGCCTTTGTGGGCCGCGAAGCCGTAGCCGGGATGGAGCCGCGCGAGGCGCCGCATCCACCGGTCGCGCACGACCTTCGCGACGACGCTGGCCGCGGCGATGCAGAGAGACTTGGCGTCCCCGTCGACGACCGTGCGCTGCGGCAGGTCGAAGCCGCGGATGGACCGGGGGCCGTCGACGAGCACCAGCACGCTCGCCTCGCCCGTCCGGGCCGCCGCGCGGCGCGCGGCGCGGCCCATCGCGGACAAGGTCGCCGCCAGGATGTTGTCCCGGTCGATCGCCCGGGGATGCGCCCACGCCACCGAGACGGACAGGGCCTGGGAACGAATGACCCCGAAGAGCCGCGATCGGCTCTTCGGGGTCATCTGTTTCGAGTCGCGCGCCCGCCTCAAGGCCGCCGAAGGCACCTTCGGCAGAGACACGGCCGCGACCACCACGGGGCCCGCGAGGGGCCCACGGCCGGCTTCGTCCACGCCGATCAGCGTCGCGGTGCGGCCGCGCGCGCGAGCGTCGTCGTCGAAGGCCCGGCCGTCCAAATTACTTGGCGACGGCGGGGGCGTCCTTGGCCTTCGGGGCCTTGGGCGCTTCGACCTTCTTGGGGGCCTCGGCCTTGGGAGCCTCGGGCTTCGCCGGGGCCGCGGGGGCCTGAACGCCCTCGCGGTCCTCGATGCGGGCCGAGCGGCCGGTCAGGTCGCGGAGATAGTAGAGGCGGGCGCGGCGGACCTTGCCTTCGCGCACGAGCTCGATCTTCTCGATGTGGGGAGACGAGATCAGGAACGTCCGCTCCACGCCCACGCCGAAGGAGATCTTCCGAACGGTGAAGTTCTCGCTCGCGCCGCGGCCGCGGCGCACGATGACCGCGCCCTCGAACACCTGGACGCGCTCGGACTCGCCTTCCTTGACCTTCATGTGCACCTTGACGGTGTCTCCGGGACGGAAATCCGGGACCTTCTTCTTCTCATCCATTGCAGCCATCATACGCTTCTCCTGACGTCTCTTATTTCGCCCGTTCGATCAGATCGGGACGCTTTCGCTTGGTCGCCTTCGCGGCGGCGTCACGACGCCACTGGGCGATCTTCGCGTGGTCTCCGGAGAAAAGGACCTCCGGGACCTCCCGTCCCTTCCAAACGCGGGGACGGGTGTACTGCGGGAAATCGAGCAGGCCGTCCGTGAACGACTCGGAGACGGCCGCGTCTTCCTTCTTGAGCACGCCCGGGACGAGGCGCGCCACGGCGTCGGCGACGAGCATAGACGGCAATTCGCCGCCGGTCAATACGTAATCGCCGACCGATACTTCTTCATGAAACAGCGGCATCAGCCTTTCGTCTATGCCTTCGTAGTGCCCGCAGACGAGAATAAGGTGCTCTTCCCGTGAAAATCTCAACGCCGTTTTGTCGTTGAAAGTCTTTCCTTGCGGGGACAGCAGCACGATCTTCGAATTCTTCGTCTTTATGCTCTTGATCGCCTTTTCCAAGGGTTCAGCCATCATGAGCATGCCCGGCCCGCCCCCGAAGGGACGATCGTCGACCTTGTGATGCTTGTCCGTCGTGAAATCCCGCGGATTCACGCAGCCCCAAGTCACGAGCCCCTTCTCCTGGGCGCGCGCCATCATGCTCGCGTCCATGACGGACGGGAACATGCCGGGGAACAACGTCACGAAGTCGATCCTCATGGGCTAGTCGATGTCCACCTCGGCCCGCACGCCGGCCTTCTGCGCGGCCACGCCCACGAGGGCGCGGATCGCCTTGATGACCTTGCCCTGCTTGCCGATGACCTTGCCCTTGTCGCTTTCGTCGACGATGAGGTTCAGGACGGTGATGTCCCCGTCCTGCTCCTCCTCGACCGACACCGCGTCGGGCTTGTCGGCCAGGCGCTTGACGATGAAGAGCGTCAGGTCCTTCATGAGCATCTTACTTGGCCGCCGCCGCCTTGAACGCCGCCTTGACGAGGGAGCGGACGGTCTCGGACGGCTGGGCGCCGACGCCGATCCAGTACTCGTAGCGCGTCTTGTCGACTTCGACCTTCTTGCCCTGCGTCTCGACGCGGGGGTTGTAGGAGCCGAGCACTTCGATCGGCTTGCCCGTAGCACCCCGAGCCTTCTCGATGGCGACGACGCGGTAGTAGGGCTGGTGCGGCTTGCCTTTGCGCTGCAGTCTGATGACGACCATTTCTTTCTCCGTTTACGGCTGTTGCTGAGGTTTAAAAGCGGCCCGGGCTTTGAGCTCGAGCTCCCGAAAGGCGGCGGCGGGATCCTTGGCGGCGAAGACGGCCGAGCCGGCGACGAGGCTGTCGGCCCCGGCGGCGGCGCACTGCGCGATGTTGACGGCGTTGACTCCGCCGTCGACCTGGATCCAGCAGTTCGAATCGTTCTTGTCGATCGCGGCGCGGAGCGCGGCGACCTTGGGCATCATGTCGGGCATGAATGTCTGCCCGCCGAAGCCGGGCTCGACGGTCATGACCAAGGCGAGGTCGCAGAACTCCAGCGCGGCGACCAGGCCGTCGACCGGGGTCTTGGGCTTCACGGCGAGGCCGGCCTTCACGCCGAGGGCGCGGATCGCCTTCAACGCCGAGGGGCCGTCCTCGACGGCCTCGATATGCGCGGTCAGGATGTCCGTGCCGGCCTCGACGAACCACGGCGCGACCTGGAGGGGGTTCGTCACCATCAGATGGGTGTCGACGTAAAAGCCTTTCCTCTTGGCGAGCTTGACGAAATCGGGCCCGAAGCTCAGATTGGGGACGAAATGACCGTCCATCACGTCGATGGAGAGCCAATGACAGCCCGCGGCCTTCACCTGGTCGAGCTGGTCGCCCAAGCGCGCGAGATCCCCGGCCAGGAGAGAAGGCACGACGGCAACGGTTCTTGTCGCCACTATCACAGGTCCCTTTCCTCGACCAGGATGCCGTTCATGTAGATCTTGACCCGCGCCCCGCCGGTCTCCTGCACGGGGACCTCGATCTTCGTGCCGGGCTTGCGCACGCCGTTGAAGAGCTCGCGCTCGCCGTACTTGTCGACGACGACGACGCGCACCTGGCTCTCGGAGCCGCTCTGGGGGAGCTCGTACTTGAAGGTCTTCGCGGCCACGGTCGGCGCCGCGCCCTTGCGGCCGCTGACGAGGAGGTGGACCTTCGCGTCGGGGGAGAGCACGGTGTCGGCCGCCGGGGTCTGGGTCATCACGGTGCCGTTGGGGAAAAGGGAGGAGGCGTCGGTCTTGATGTCGAGCTTGACGCCGGCGCCGGCGGCCCACGACTGCGCCTCGTCGACGTTCTTGCGCAGGAAGTCCGGCATCAAAGAAACGCCCCCCGGGGGAGCGCCGCCGGAGACCACGAGGTTGACGAGGGCGTCGCGCTCGACGCTGGCCTCGGCCTTCGGGTCCTGGGAGAGGACCAGGCCCTTCTCCTGCTTGAGCGAGTAGGACTCGCTGACCTCGCCGAGGGCGAGCTGGGACTGGCGCAGCATCATCTCGGCGTTGCGCAGGGGCAGGCCGACGACCGCGGGCGCCAGCACGGTCTGGCCGCCCTGGCTGACGATCACCTTGATCGTCTTGCCCTCGCGCACGACGGTGCCCGCGGGAGGATCCTGGCGGAGCACGGAGGAGATCGGCACCGACGCGTCGAACTCGACGCCCGTCTTGCGCAGGCCCAGGTTCAGCGGCGCCAGTTGATCCAGCGCGGCGGCGATCGAGCGGCTCTTCAGGTCGGGGACGGTCTGCGTGCGGCGGGTGTGGATGACGCCCTCGAGGCCCCAGTTCAGGACGAAGTAGGCGAACACGAGGAGAGCCGCCGCGACGGCGGCGACTTCGAGCGTTCTGACTTCGGCGGCTTTCGTGGTCAAATCGTTTTTCCGGATAACGGCAAAAGACCACCAGCGGCCAAACGGAGGCCGTTGGCGAATTCAGCAGCGTTGAGCGGCTTTTTTCCCTCTGGTTGTACTTCGAGGAACCACAGACGGCTGCGGGACGAACATTCTACCAAAATCCCCTTATTTCGTCCAACGGAAAGTACGCGCCCGGGGGCGCCCGTCGCGGGAGGGTCGGACGGCTCCGCCGTACTCGTTTTGAGCACCAGGACCTTGCCGGAGACCAGCTCCAGGGCGGCGCGGGGCCAGGAGCGGAAGCCCCGGACCAGATTATGGATATCCTCGGCTTTCCGGGACAGATCGATGGCCGCGTCCTCGCGCTTTATGAGCGGGGCGGCGCTCGGGACTCCCTCCTGCGGGCGACGAACGACTTTTCCGGCGGCTAGATCGGTCAAAACGGGATCGAGCAGGTCGACGCCGAGGGCCGTCAGGCGGGATAGAAGGGCGGGGGCGTCTTCATCGGGGCCGATCTCCGTCTCGACGACCGACTGGATCGGGCCGGTGTCCATGCCTTCGTCGAGCCAGAACAGCGAAACGCCGGTCCTCTTCTCGCCGCGGACGAGCGACCATTGCACCGGCGCGGCGCCCCGGTATTTCGGCAGCAGCGAGAAATGAGCGTTCAGAAGACCGAGCCGCGTCGACGAGAGCGCGTCGGTCTTCAGGATGCGGCCGTAGGCGACGACCACGCCGAGGTCCGCGCCCAAGGCCTTGAGCTCGGCGGCGACCTCGGACGGCTTCGCGGGCTGGAGGACCTTGAGGCCGAGCTCGAGCGCCGCGGCCTTGACCGGCGTCGGCGCCGTCTGCAGGCCGCGCCCGGCGGGCTTGTCGGGCTGGGACACGACGGCGAGGACCTCGGTCCTGGCGGCGAGAAGCCTCAGGAACGGAACGGCGGTTTCGGGGGTTCCGAAGAAGATCGTTTTCATCGCTGCGCCTTCGCAGGACTATCCCCGCTATCCACAGTCCGGGCGCCAAAAACTGTTGTCAACAACAGTTTTGCGGCCATGATCAATCCCAGCCCGGCTTGGCGGTCTTGATGACGTCGAGGACCTTGAGCCGGTCCTCGAACGGGAGCCGGTCGACGTAGAGCTTGCCGTCCAGATGATCGATCTCGTGCTGGAAGGCGCGCGCGAGCAGGCCCTCGCCCGACAGCTCGCGCGAGACCCCGTGCTCGTCGAGCGCGCGCACGCGGGCGCGGGCGTGGCGGCGCAGCTTATGGTAGACGCCGGGCAGGGACAGGCAGCCCTCCTCGTCGTTGAGCTCGCCTTCGAGGGAGACGAGCTCGGGGTTGATCAGCACGATCCGCTGGGACTTGCCCTCGGGCTTCACGTCGATCACCGCCAGGCGCAGGGACAGCCCGATCTGCGGCGCGGCCAGGCCGACGCCGCGCGCGGCCGCCATCGTCGCCCACATGTCCTTGAGCAAAGCGGGGAGCTCCGGCTTGAGAGCCTCGTAGTCGACGGGGGGGCAGGGAGTCTTCAAGACCCGCTCGCCGTGTTTGGTGATTCGTCGGATGGGCATGGCTCGCGTTTCTTCTATTATAAGTCGACGGCGTGCTCGACGCCGGGGCCGAGTATGCGGAAGCGCACGGGCTGCTTGTCCTTCTGCAGCGAGCCCCAGGTCATTGCCAGGCGCTCGAGCTGGGCGTCGGTGGACAGCTTCGCCGAGACGCCGAAGACGACCTCGGTGGCGCCGACGGCCTGCGCGGCCTGGGTGATCGCGTAGAAGGGCTCGTTGGAGACGACGAGCATCGGAGTGACGGTCTTGCCGTGCTTCTCGGCAGCCTCGATGACGCGAGTGAACAGCTTCTCCTCGTCGTGGTCCATCGACACGGTCTCGTCGACGAGGCTGAGGCCCTTGCGGATGCGCGAGGTGAACACCACGAGGTCGGTCGTCTCCGAGTCGTGCGTCTCCAGGGTCTTGTTGAGGTGATAGAGGTTGCCCGGGTCGCGCACGGCGACGAGCACTCGGTTCGGGCGCTCGATCTCCTCGCGCACGATCGCGAGGTCTCCGGCGCTGCGCAGGTTGAACTTCTCGCGGTGCTCGCCGTGCGCCTTCTCGCGCTTGTTGATCCGCTCGCTGATGATGAACAGGATGAAGAAGAAGGCCGTGAACCCGAAGCCGAAGACCGTCGCGACCTTCTTGGTCAGCAGGTTGACGAGGCCGACCGCGAGGACGAGCAGGAACAGGCCGGCGAGGCCGAGCGGAAGCTCGTGCTTTCCGAGCTTCAGGTTGCCGGGGAACTTCCACTCGCGCCTCGAGCGGTCCTTGAAGCGCAGGACGAGGACGGCGGCGGCGTTGAAGACGAAGCTCCAGATCAGGCCGAAGGCGTACGCCTCGCCGAGCAGGTACACGTCGCCGCTGCACAGGACGATCGTGGCCGCCTGCAGCAGGACGACGAGGTTGATCATCCGGTGCGTCGTGCCGAAGCGCGGGTGCAGATGGCGCAGCGAGTCGGGCATGATTCGGTCCTCGGCGAGCCGGTTGAGGACCCCGTTCGAGCCCATGATCGAGGTGTTCACCGCCCCGGAGAGGATGATGACCCCGACGAGCACGACGAACGCCTGCAGCAGGAGCTGCAGCCAGTGGGGGCCGGCCATCGACATCGCGAGGCCGGACAGGAGGTTGTCGGCGTAGGTGTGCCGGACCTCGTCGGGGATCAGGCCGACGGCGAGGAACGAGATCGTCCCGGTCAGCAGCAGCGCGAAGACGAAGATCGCCGCCGCCGCGCGCTTGAGGTTCTTGAGCTTGGGCGCCTCCATCTCGCGGTAGACCTGGGCGAGGGTCTCGAGGCCGCTCATGCCCAGGAAGGCGTGGCCGAACGCGACGAGCAGGCCGAGGCGGCCGAGCGCGAGATGGCTCGGGAACCAGCCCAGCGACTCGTGGGTGAAGGAGACGTCGAGCCCCGGCCAGCGGAACCCGCGCGACCAGATCGTGTACGCGCCCCAGGCGAAGATGACGACGGCCATGACGGCGACGAGGGACATGATCTTGATCGCCTTGTCGGAGGACTCCTCGATGCCCTTGATGTTCTGGCGCCAGAAATAAGCGACGACGCCGAGCGCGAAGACCACCGAGAAGACCTTCGGGTCCACGGACCAGTGGACGTGCAGGTGCGGGAAGGCCGAGTTGACGAGGCCGGCGAGGTACTGGCCGGCGGAGACCGAGCTGATCGCGCCGGTCAGGATGTAGTCGAACATCAGCGCCGACACCGAGACCTTGGCGAGGCTGCCGCCCATGGACTCGCGCACGACCTTGTACACCCCGCCGCGCACGAACATGCTCGAGCCCTCGACGTAGAGCATCAGCATCGGCGCGGAGCACAGCATGACGCCGAGGATGAACCACGGCGCCGCGGGACCGATCGCGGTCTCGACGATCCCGCCGACGTACCAGGCGGTCGAGGCCAGGTCGCACAGGACGATCGCCGCGGCGCGCCAGAAGGAGATGAACGACAGCATGGCCGTGGTCAGGACGACGACCTCGGTGACGCGCCGCCCGGGGCGGGGCTCAGGCTTCAAGCTTTTTGATCAGCTCGAGGGCCGCGGCGGGACCGGAAGACGCGGTGAGCTGGTCGATGAGGGCCGGCTGGAACAGGGAGGACACGCCGCGCAGGAGCTGCAGGTGCAGCGGGAAGGCGTCCTGCTTGTTCGGCGAGAAGAAGAGGAACATGACGCGGATGGAGAGATCGGGCTGCTTGGGGTCGGGGATCGGCTTTTTAAGGACGGCCATCCCCGCGAGTATGCCCGGTATGCCGTCCATGCGGGCGTGCGGAAGGCTCAGCCCGGTGTCGAGCGTCGTCGAGATGCCCTGCTCGCGCTCCTGGACCTTGGCGAGGAACGAGGCCCAGTCGGCGATGCCGGCCTTGCCGCACACCGCCGCGGCGAGGGATTGGAGGACCGCGGCCTTGTCGTGGCCCTCGGCGGGGAAGAGGATGGCGTCCTCGGCGAGTATGGACGCGACCTTCAAGCCCTTGCCCACGCGCGGGATGGGCGTGGTTTTAGGGCTTTCTGCGGCCGCCTCGGGGGTCTTCTTCTGGAACCAGGCCATGGGGGGGATGCTGGCGTTATTATCGCACAACCCGGGGGGGGTGTCAAATGGCGTAGAATCTGCCTCGTGCCGGCCGCCATCGCCGTTTTCCTTATTCTTTTTCTCGTTCACGCCCGGGGCGTGGGCGGGTATCTGCTGTCCCATCCGTCCTCCATCGACGGGCAGTCCGTCCTGCTATGGGCGACCCGGGCGGTCCTGCCTCTGCTCGCGGCCGCGGCGCTGTGGGCGGCGGGCGCGGGCCTGGGACGAGGCGCGGCAGTACTTCTGCGCGTCCGGCCCAAGGCCTTCGCCGGGAAAGCGGCCGAGGCCGCGCTCGGCCTGGGCCTTCTCGCGCAAGCCGTCTTCCTCCTGACCTGGACCGGGCATCTGACCCCGACCGCGCTGGCCTGGTTGGCGGCGGCGGCGGCGGTCATCGCCGTCCTTTTCCTGCGCCCGGCGCTTCCCGCGGCCGCGCCGCCGCGGACCGCCGCCGAGGGCGCCGCGGCGGGCCTGCTCTCGTACGCCGCCGTCTGCGCCGCGATCACGGCGCTGGCTCCGCCGGTCGAGTGGGACGTCCTGGCTTATCATCTGGCCCTGCCCGAGATCTACCTCAAGGCGGGACGGCTCGTCGACGTGCCCTGGATCATCCACGCCCACTGGCCACGGTTGATGGAGGTGTTCTACGCCCTCCCGCTCGCGGCCGGCTCCGACGGGGCCGCGGCCCTCGTCCACGCGGGAGCCGCCTTCCTGCTCGTCGGCTCCGCCGCCTCGTGCGCCGGGACGGCGCGAGCGGCCTGGACCGTCGCGCTGCTGCTGGCCGGCCAGCCCGCGCTGCTGCGCGTGGCCGGCGCCGCGCACGCCGACGCCGCGGCGGCCCTGTTCGTCTTCGCCGCGGCCTACGCCCTGTCGCGCTGGGAGGAGACCGAGGCGGACGGCTGGCTCGTCGCCGGCGGCCTGCTCGCCGGGCTGGCCGGCTCGTCGAAGCTGCTCGGCGTCGCGGCGCTCGGCGCCTGGGCGGCGGCGCTGCTCTGGAAGACGCGGCGCCCCCGCGAGGCCCTGCTCTGCGCGGCGGCCGCGACGCTGATGATCGGCCCCTGGCTGTGGACGACCTGGCGCGCGACCGGCGACCCGGCCTGGCCTTTCCTCAAGATCGGCCCCGAGGCCGCCGAGCTCGCCGCGCGCTACCTCCGCTCCAACCGCTGGGACTTCCCGCCTCCGGCGTCGCTGCTCGCGCACGACGGGCCGGGGTTCCTCGTCCTGCCGGCGCTCGGCCTCCTCGCGCTGTCGCGCGGCCGCCGCCCCGGCGCGACGGCGGCGGAGCGCTGGCTGTGGACGGCCGCCCCCGCCTACGTCTTCCTGGCCTGGCGGCATAACGAGGCCTGGAGGTTCCTCATGCCGGTCTGGCCGGCGCTCGCGCTGGCGGCGGGACGCTCCGCCGAGGGCGCTTTCGCCGGAGGCCGCGGCCGGCGGGCGGCCGCGGCCGCGCTCGTCCTCGCGGCGGCCTTGCCCGCGGCCGCCCTGACCGCGAACAACGCCCTTTTCGCGGTGCTCGGCGTGCGCTCGGCGGCCTTTCCCGACGCGGACCGGCGCGCGGTGTTCGCCGAGCGCAGCGTCGACGTCGCGGGATTCTACCGCGAGGCGCGCGCCTTCCTGCCCCCGGACGCGAAGGTCCTCCTGTTCCGCGAGGTGCGCGGCTACGGCGCCGGCTTCGACTACCTGTGGGGAGACCCGATGAACCAGGCGATGATCGACTACCGGCGCCTCCCGGATCCCGGCGCGCTGGCCCGGCGCCTCGAGGCCCTCGGCGTCACGCACGTCCTGGATCACCCGGGCTCGCACCTCTACCGGGAGGATCCCGGCTACTACGACGCGCGCACGCTCGCGCTCATGGCCGAGTGCCTGCGGCTCGAGGCGCGCCTGGTGCTCGCGCGGGACGGTCTCGCTCTTCACGAGCTGAGATGAACTTCGCGCGCGAGCGCTCCCGCGCGGCCGCGGCGGGCTCGCCGGACGCCGCGTACATCGCGGCCAGCCGCTCGTGGGCGCCGGCGTCGCGGCTGACGTCGTAGATCAGGATCGCCCGGCCCGCGACGGCGGCGGGCGCGCGCGAGGCGAGCCACCCCCACGCGGGCGGGCCGCTCTCATAGAAGCCCTGGGCCTTCGTCGCCGAGACGGCGAGCCACTCCTGTCCGGCGTCGACGGGCAGCGGCGCGCCGCGCGGGCACGGTCCCGGCGTCGAGAACGCGTCTTGCGCCGCGAGGCCGAGACGGGCCGGGCAGTCCCGGCCGAAGTAGGACAGGATCAGACCGCCGGGATTCTTCGCGACGAACTCGGCGAGCTCGGGCAGGGACTGGCCCCAGTCCACGTTCGAGTCTCCCATGAGCCTGCGCGCGGCCGCGGGGCCGCCGAACGCCTCGTTCGCGTAGGCGAGCGGCTGCGGCAGAGCGGCGGCGGAGGACGCCGCGTGCCAGGCGAGCAGGGCGCCGGCCGCCAGCCGGGGCCGGCCGCCGCGGCGCCACGGCGCGGCGGCGGCGGC